>NZ_QHHV01000383.1:0-10940 GCF_003947245.1 Actinoplanes sp. ATCC 53533
CGAGCAGCTCGCGGCAAGGCCTCGTTCCTCGAGGTGTCCTATCTACTGATCCACGACGCGTTGCCGACGCCGGCCCAGCTGGCCGAGTTCGGCGACAAGATCCGCGTGCACACGCTGCTGCAGGAGGAGATGCGCGCCTTCTTCTCCGGCTTCCCGCGTGACGCGCACCCGATGGCCGTGCTCTCCTCGGCCGTCACCGCGTTGTCGACGTTCTACCAGGACGCGCTCGAGCCGACCGATCCGGAGCAGGTCGAGATCTCCGGGATCCGGCTGATGGCGAAGCTTCCGACCATCGCGGCGTACGCGTACAAGAAGTCCATCGGCCACCCGCTGCCGTACCCGGACAACTCGCTGGACTACGTCGAGAACTTCCTGCGCATGACGTTCGGCCTGCCCACCGTGAATTACGAGGTGGACCCGACGCTGGCGAAGGTGCTCGACATGCTCTTCGTGCTGCACGCCGACCACGAGCAGAATTGCTCCACGTCGACCGTGCGGCTGGTGGGCTCGGCGCAGGCCAACCTGTTCGCGTCGGTCTCGTCGGGCATCAACGCGCTCTCCGGCCCGCTGCACGGCGGCGCCAACTCCGCGGTGCTGGAGATGCTCGAGGGCATCCGCGCCGACGGCGGTGACGTCAACGCCTTCGTGCGTCGCGTCAAGGCCAAGGAGAAGGGCGTGAAGCTGATGGGCTTCGGGCACCGGGTCTACAAGAACTACGACCCGCGCGCCGCCATCGTGAAGAAGGCCGTCCAGGACGTTCTCTCCACGATGGACAAGCCGGACCCGCTGCTGGAGATCGCGCTGCAGCTGGAGGAGATCGCCCTCGCGGACGACTACTTCGTCTCCCGCAAGCTGTATCCGAACGTCGACTTCTACACCGGCCTGATCTACAAGGCCATGGGCTTCCCCACGAAGATGTTCACGGTGCTGTTCGCACTCGGCCGGCTGCCCGGCTGGATCGCGCAGTGGGGCGAGATGGCGGCCGACCCGACCACCAAGATCGGTCGCCCGCGCCAGCTCTACACGGGCGAGGCCGAGCGTCAGTTCGTCCCGATCAGCGAGCGCTGACCGCTTTCTCGCACGCCGTCGCGGCCGTCCTCCTGGTTCAGGAGGGCGGCCGCTGCTTTTCCGCGCTACATGCCTTGACGGTTATATAACCGCAGTGGAATAGTCGGATCGTGCCCGTGGACGCCATCGCCGTACTCGCCGAGCCGACCCGCCGCCGCATCCTCGACGAGCTGCGGCTGGCCGACAGCAGCGTCGGCCAGCTGGTCGACAAGCTGGCGATGAGCCAGCCCGCCGTCTCCAAACACCTGAAGGTGCTGCGCGAGGCCGGCTACGTCACCAGCCGGACGGCCGCGCAGCAGCGCATCTACTCCCTCGAGCCCGGGCCGTTTCGCGCGCTCGACGCCTGGCTGGCGCCGTACCGCCGGATGTGGACCCGGCACCTGGAGGCCCTCGAACGCCACCTGGAGGAATCATGAGTTTCGACCCCGGCCCGCTCGCCGAGGCCACCGTCGCCGGCGACGGCGAGCAGTGGAGCCTGATCTTCGTGCGCGCGCTGCCCCACCCGCCGGAGAAGGTGTGGGCCGCCCTCACCGAGCGCACCCGGCTCGACCAGTGGGCACCGTTCGCCGCGGCCCGCGACCTGTCGGTCATCGGCGAGACGACCCTGACGATGGTCGACGGTCCTGATCGGACCGACCTGCCGGCCACGGTGCTGCGCGCCGAGGCACCCACGCTGCTCGAATACACCTGGGGCGACGACCTGCTGCGCTGGGAGCTGGCCCCGGCCGACGGCGGCACCCAGCTCACCCTGCGGCACACCTTCGCCAAGCGCGACGAGGCGCCCATGTTCCTCGCCGGCTGGCACCTCTGCGTCGCCGTCCTGGACAGGTTGCTCGCCGGCGATCCGGTCGGGGTCATCCGGGGCCGCGACGCGATCGCCTACGGCTGGGACGAGCTGCGCGCGGCGTACGCGGAGAAGCTCGCGGGCTGAGCGGCAACCTTTCCCCACCCGCCGGTGTCAGGCAGGGTGACAAGACGGGGAGAGGCTGGACATGCGCGACGGGTTCGACGACTTCGTACGGAGCCGCAGCACGGGCCTGCTGCGGATCGCGTACCTGCTGACCGGGGACCGGCACAGCGCCGAGGACCTGGTGCAGGAGGTGCTCGAGCAGATGTACGTGAAGTGGCGCCGCATCCACAGCATGCCGGAGGCGTACGCCCGCCGGGCGCTGGTCAACCGGGCCGCCAACCGCTGGCGGCGCCGCGGCCGGCGTCCGGAGGCGCCGCTGGGCAGCCACGATGTCGCCGCGCCCGACCACAGCGACCACGTGGTGGTCCGCGACGCCGTGCTGGAGGCGTTGCGGTCGCTGCCGCCGCGGCAACGGGCGGCGGTGGTGCTGCGCTACCTGGAGGATCTGCCGGTCGCCGAGGTCGCCCGGGCGCTCGACTGCTCCGAGGGCAACGTCAAGAGCAGCGTTTCCCGCGGCCTGACCCGGCTGCGGGCGGCCCTCGCCCCCGTCACCACGACCACAGATCGGGGATGGTCATGACCGACACCGACATCCGTACGGCACTGGAGCAGGCGACCGGCGAGCTGCGGACCGCGCCGGACCTGCTCGACCGGGTGCGCGCGGGCGGGCAGCGCCGGGTCGTGCGGCGCCGCACCGCGCTCGCCGCGGGCCTCGCCACGATCGCGGCCGGGTCCACCGCCGGGGTGCTGCTCGCCGGCGGCGGCGGCGCGACGCCGGTCGCCTCGCCGCTGCTCGACCGGCCGACCCGCGGCGATCTGCGGCGCGACCAGCGCTTTCTGGATCAGGTACGGCGCGCCTGGCGGGCCAACCTCGGCGACGTCAGCGTGCGCGGTGAGCCGCACGTCGTGTGGGCCGGCCTGGCGCCGCACGTCAACCGGGCCGCGGTGGTCGCCCAGCGGGTTCCGCAGCGGGTCGCGTCGCCGGTCGGCCAGATCAGCTACGGGCTGACCGGCTTCGTCGAGGAGACCACGGCCGGGCTGCGGGTCATCTCCCTGGAGGAGATGCTCACCGGCGCCACCAACGCCGCGGCCGCCCTGCTCGGCCCCGAGCGCGACGTCCTGATGGTCCTCGACGACGGGCGTGACGTCCGGTATTCGCCCGCCCTCTCCTACGCGGCCGACGGCAAGGTCGACCGCAGCTTCGCGCCGCTCGACTTCCGGGTGCACGATGGCGTGGCCTTCGAGGCCATCCAGGCGCGGCCGACCGCGATCCGGGTGGCGCTGCGTGCGGAGGTCCCCGACTCCCGGGGCGACCGGTCGGTCGGCCTGGCCAACATCTCCCAGCTGATCGACGACGCCGGCCGGGGCGGACCGTACCCCGGCCCGGAGCGCCAGGTCTGGTCGCTGGCCGGCGCGCACGAGGCACCCGCGGCGAACGACCCGTGGGACCTCGAGGTCCGGGACGGCTACCACGACCAGTACGGCTACCAGCTCGTCCCGCCCGCCGGCACCTGGTACATCCGCGGCGCCACGGCGGACCGCCGCCAGTTCGTCGTGCAGACCCTGACCGGCACCGACGACCGTATCCGGCTCTTCCTGTCCCTCGGCACCCCGGATCCGGTCCTGCTGGGCTTCCCCGCACTCGCCGCGCCGCTGCCCGTGCGGGTGCGGCTGCCCGACGGCCAGGGCGTCGTCGTCGCCGGCGCCGGCAAGCTGCGCTACCGGGTGGCCCGGGGGGACTGGCTACCGATCGCCGGGTACGCGGCGCTGCTGCCGGCCGCCGCGCGGGAGGTCGAGGTCACGCCCGCGAAGGGACAGCCCGTCCGGTTCACCCTCTAAGGTCGGCAGGACAGTCCGGGCCGCACCGCCGGCTTGGGTCGCGCCTCGAACGGGCATGTCTGTCTGCGATCAGGGAGGCCGCATGGACGTCGTCATCGGTATCGACACCGGAACCACCGCGACCAAGGCCATCACCGCCGGGCCGAGGGGCGAGGTGCGCGCCGTGACGAGCGTGCACTACCCGCTGTCGGTGCCCGGCCCGGGGCACGCCGAGCTCGACCCCGGCCGGTTGCGCGACGCGGCGATCGAGGCGCTGGTCACGGTCGCCCGGCAGGCCCGCGACCAGGGCGACCGGGTGCTGGCCGTGAGCCTCAGCGCGTTCCTGCACGGCCTGGTGCCGATGGATGCCGGCGGCGCCCCGCTGGGCCCGCTGATCACCTGGGCGGACAACCGGGCGTCCGGGCAGAGCGAGCGGATCGTGGCGTCCGGCCGGGCGAAGCACCTGCAGGCCCGGACCGGGACGCCGGTGCACCCGATGTCCCCGCTGACCAAGCTCGCCTGGTGGGGCGCCGCCGACCCGGGCACCCTGCGCGACACCCCACGCTGGGGCGGCGTCAAGGAGGTCGTCCTGGCCGGCCTGGCCGACGAGGGCTTCCTGCTGGACCTCTCGGTCGCCTCCGGCACCGGCATGTACGACATCCACGAGCGCCGCTGGGACCCCGAGGCGCTGGAGCTCGCCGGCGTCCGTACCGGTCAGCTCGCCGAGGTCGTGCCGACCGCCCGGCAGCTGCGCCTCAAGCGCGAGGTGGCGGTCGCCGCCGGGCTGCCCGTGGACCTTCCGCTGATCATCGGCGCCGCCGACGGACCGCTGGCCAACCTGGGCGTGGGCGCCACGCCGGCCGGGGTCGCGGCCGTCTCCCTGGGCACCAGCGGCGCCCTGCGCACCGTCGTGAACGGCCCGACGGCGGACAAGGCCGGGCGGCTGTTCTGCTACGCGCTCACCGAGGACCGCTGGGTCGTCGGCGGCGCGGTCAACAACGCCGGGTCCGTGGTGCGCTGGGCGGGCGAGACCTTCGCGGGCAGCTTCGACCGGACGGCCGCGGCGGGTGAGGACGCCGACGTGCGCGATGCCGCGCTGCTGACCGAGGCCGCCGGCGTCGAGCCGGGCAGCGAAGGGCTGCTCTGCCTGCCGTACCTGCTGGGCGAGCGGGCGCCGTGGTGGCGCGGGGGGATGCGCGGGGCCTATCTCGGGCTGCGCCGCGAGCACGGCCGGGCGCACCTGGTCCGGGCCGCCGTCGAGGGAGTGTGCCAGCAGCTCGCGCTGGTCCGCGACACCTTCGCCGACGAGGGCATCGCGATGACCGAGGTCCGGGCCACCGGCGGCGCGGTCGCCTCGGAGCTGTGGGTGGGCATCCTCGCCGCGGCCCTGGACCTGCCCGTCGCCGTCGCGGAGTCGCCCGAGGGCACCGCGCTCGGCGCCTGCCTGCTGGGCCGGCACGCGCTGGGCGAGCTGCCCGACCTGGACCGGGCGGCGGCCCTGGTGGCGATCACCGAGCACGAGCGCCCGGACCCGCGCAACGCGGCCCTGTACCGCCGGATGCGGCCGCTGGTGGAGCGGTCGGCGCTGGCGGTCACCGACGTCCTCACCGAGCTGGACAAGCTGGCCCCGGAGCCGCTGCCCGACACGGAGAAGGCCGTCGGCCGCACCGGCTGAGCCCGGACGGCCCGCGCCGGCCGTGAGGATGCCCACGTACCCCCGCGTTGACGGCGTGCCGCGCCGTGAGAAAGAGTGGCTCGCGAGCGGCAGTGGAGGAACCCGGTGGGAGACCGGGACGGTCCCGCCACTGTGACCGGGGCCTGCCCCGGAAGTCAGGAGACTCCGGTCGCTCGCACCTTCCACACGCGGGCGCGGACCCGCGGAAAGGACCGGGCGTGACGCCGTACCCGTTCTCTGCCGTCGTCGGCCTCGACGACCTGCGGCTCGCGCTGCTGCTGACCGCCGTGTCACCCGCCGTCGGCGGGGTCCTGGTCCGCGGCGAGAAGGGCACCGCCAAGTCGACCGTCGTCCGTGCCCTGGCCGCGCTGCTGCCCGAGGTCGACGTCGTCCGGGGCTGCCGCTTCGCCTGCGATCCGGCCGCGCCCGACGCGGGCTGCCCCGACGGGCCGCACGAGCCCGGCGCGCCGCGCGGGCACCGCCCCGCCGCCCTGGTCGAGCTGCCGGTCGGCGCCACCGAGGACCGGGTGGTCGGCACCCTGGACATCCAGCGGGCGCTCGCCGACGGCGTGAAGGCGTACGAACCGGGCCTGCTCGCCGCCGCGCACCGCGGCGCCCTCTATGTCGACGAGGTCAACCTGCTGCCCGACCACCTGGTGGATCTGCTGCTCGACGCGGCGGCGATGGGCCGGGCGCACGTCGAGCGCGACGGGGTGTCGGTCAAGCACGCGGCCCGGTTCCTGCTGGTCGGCACGATGAATCCGGAGGAGGGCGAGCCGCGCCCGCAGCTCGTCGACCGGTTCGGCCTGGTCGTCACGGTCGCCGCCCCCCGCGACGCGAAGCTGCGCGCCGAGGTGGTCCGCCGCCGCCTGGCGTACGAGGCGGGCCCGGATGCGTTCGCGGCCCGGTTCGCCGGCGACGAGAGCGCCCTGGCCGAGCGGATCGTGGTCGCGCGGGCGGCGGTGCCCCGCGTCGACCTGCCGGACGCCGAGCTGGACCGGATCGCCCGGGTGTGCCTGGCCTACGGCGTCGACGGCATGCGGGCCGACATCGTGGTGGCCCGGTGCGCCGTGGCGCTGGCCGCCTGGCACGGCCGCGACCGGGTCACCGCGGAGGACATCCGCGACGCGGCCCGCCTCGCGCTGCCGCACCGCCGGCGCACGGACCCGCTCGACCCGCCGGGCACCGACGAGCAGCGCCTGGAAGAGGCCCTGGACCAGGCCGCCCGGGAGGACCCCGACGAGGACCCGCCGACGCCCGAGGGCGGCCCGGACGGCAACGGCCCTGATGACGGCGGCCCGGGCGGCGGGCCCGGCACCGACGGCCCGGGCGATGGAAGCCCGGACCGCAGCCCTCCGCCGGGTGACGGGCCCTCCGCCGAGGCGCCCGGCGCGACGGAGCAGGCGCCCCGGGACGCTGCCGAGGGGCCGGCGAGCGCGGCCGGTGGGCCGGAGAACGCGGCCGACCGGCCGGAGGGTGCGGCCGACCAGCCGGGCAAGGTCAACGGAGCCGCGCCGGCCCAGGCGGGCGCCGCCTACCGGCCCCGGACGCTGCGGATCGCCGCCCGCGGCGAGGGCGGGCACGCCGGGCGCCGCTCACCGGCCTTCGCCCGCCGCGGTCGCGTGGTCGGCTCCCGGGTCCCGCGCGGCAAGCTCGCCGGCGCGCCGCACCTGCCGGCCACCCTGCGTGCCGCCATCCACCGCGGCGCGCTGAGCGTGCCCTCCGCGACACCGGCGCGAGCCGACCGGCCGGCCGCGCCCCGCCGGCAGGGCGACCGGTTGGCCGTGCCCGGCGGGCAGGGCGACCGGGCCGCCACGCGTGGTGCCGCGGTGGTGCAGCGGATGCGGGTGGTGCAGCCCCGGGACCTGCGCGAGGCCGTGCACGTCGGGCGGGAGGCCAACCTGGTGCTGTTCGTCGTGGACGCCTCCGGGTCGATGGCCGCGCGCAAGCGGATGACCGTCGTCAAGACCGCCGTGCTCTCGCTGCTGCGGGACGCCTACCAGCGGCGGGACCGGATCGGCATGATCACGTTCCGGGGGTCGACGGCGGAGCAGGTGCTGCCGCCCACCTCCAGCCACGAGGTCGGGGTGCTGCGGCTCGCCGGGTTGCGCACCGGTGGGCGTACCCCATTGGCAGCCGGGCTGCGGGCCGCGGCCGCGACCATCGCCACCGAGCGGCGCCGCGATCCCCGCCGCCGGCCGTTGCTGATCGTCGTCACCGACGGGCGCGCGACCAGCGGCCCCGACCCGGTGCTGGTCGCCCCGGCCCTGGCCGGGGTGGCCGCGGTCGTCGTCGACTGCGAGGCCGGGCCGATCCGGCTCGGGCTGGCCCGCAGGCTGGCCGCCGCGCTCGGCGCCGACGTCATGCCGCTGGAGGCGCTCGCCGCCGACCCCACCGCCACCCCGTTGAGAAGGGCTGCCTGATGCCGCAGGGACAGGTCACCACCGTGCCGCAGGATGGGCTCACCACCCGGCAACGCCGCCGTCAGGCGGTGCTCGCCGTCCACACCGGACACGGCAAGGGCAAGTCCACCGCCGCGTTCGGGATGGCGCTGCGGGCCTGGAGCGCGGGCTGGCCGATCGGGGTCTTTCAATTCGTGAAGTCGGAGAAGTGGCGGGTCGGCGAGGAGACCGCGCTCAAGGCCCTCGGGCAGGCCGGCGGCGCGAGCGTCGCCTGGCACAAGATGGGCGAGGGCTGGTCCTGGATCCAGCGGGCCGGCACCGAGCGCGACCACGCCGCCGAGGCGGCTGAGGGCTGGGCCCAGATCAAGCGGGACCTGGCGGCCGAGACCCACAAGTTCTACGTGCTCGACGAGTTCACATACCCGATGAAGTGGGGCTGGGTCGACGTCGCCGACGTCGTCGCCACCCTCGCGGACCGGCCCGGCACCCAGCACGTGGTGATCACCGGCCGCGACGCCCACCCGGACCTGCTCGCCGCGGCCGACCTGGTCACCGAGATGACCAAGGTCAAGCACCCGATGGACGCCGGGCGCAAGGGACAGCAGGGCATCGAATGGTGAGCATCCCGCGGGTGGTCATCGCCGCGCCCGCCTCCGGGCACGGCAAGACCACGGTGGCCACCGGCCTGCTCGCCGCGTTCGCCGCGCGCGGCCTCGGCGTGGCGCCGTTCAAGGTGGGCCCGGACTACATCGACCCCGGCTACCACGCGCTGGCCGCCGGCCGCCCCGGGCGCAACCTCGACCCGGTCATGGTCGGCGAGGAACTGATCGGGCCGTTGTTCGCGCACGGCTCGGCGGGCCTGGACCTGGCGATCGTCGAGGGCGTCATGGGCCTCTACGACGGGCGCACCGGCGCGGGCGACACCGGCTCGACCGCGCACGTCGCGGCCCTGCTCGACGCGCCGGTCATCCTGGTCGTGGACGCCGCCGCGCAGGGCCGCTCGGTGGCCGCGCTGGTGCACGGCTTCCGCAGCTTCGGCGGCGTGCGCCTCGCCGGGGTCATCCTGAACAGGGTCGGCTCCGACCGGCACGAGTCGATCCTGCGCGAGGCCTGCGAGGAGGTCGGCACGCCGGTGCTGGGCGCGATGCGCCGCGCGGACGCCGTCGCGGCCCCGTCGCGCCACCTCGGCCTGGTGCCGGCCGCCGAGCGCCGCAGCGAGGCCACCGCGTCGGTTTCCGCCCTCGCGTCGCTGGTCACGGCCGCGATCGACCTGGACGCGGTGCTCGCTGTCGCCCGGACGGCGCCGCCGCTGACGGCGACGCCGTGGACTCCCGAGGCCGCGGAGCCGGTGCCGGGCCGCCCGGTGGTCGCGATCGCCGGCGGGCCGGCCTTCACCTTCGCGTACGCGGAGACGGCCGAGCTGCTCGCCGGAGCCGGCGCCGAGGTCGTGACCGTCGACCCGCTGCGCGACGAAACCCTGCCGGCGGGCACCCGCGCGCTGGTCGTCGGCGGCGGCTTCCCCGAGGTGTACGCGGCCGAACTGTCCGCGAACGAGCCGCTGCGGGTGGCCGTGGCGGCGCTGGCGGCGGTGGGCATGCCGATCACGGCCGAGTGCGCGGGCCTGCTGTGGCTGTGCCGGACCCTCGACGGCGCGCCGATGTGCGGCGTGCTGAACACGGACGCGGCGATGACGCCGTCGCTGACCCTGGGCTATCGCGACGCGGTGGCGCTCACCGACAGCCCGCTGTTCCCGGCCGGGTCGCGGATCACCGGCCACGAGTTCCACCGCACGACGGTGCACCCGCGCTCGGGTCTGCTGCTGGAACCGGCCGGGGGAGCGGCGTGGGCCTGGCGCGACGGGGACCCGGAGGGCTTCGCCACCCCCGGCCTGCACGCGTCCTACCTGCACCTGCACTGGGCGGCGGCCCCGGCGATCGCCCGTCGCGTGGTCGCGCGGGCGGCGGCGGCCAGCCCGGCCGCGGCGCCGCTGTCCCGCTGACGATCGGTAGCATGGCCGGATGTCCGCTGCCGATCTTGTCATTCGTCCCGCCGGGCCCGCCGACGAGGCGCGGTGGCGGGAGCTGTGGGACGGCTACACGCGCTTCTACGAGCGCGAGCCGGCCGAGGACATCACCCGGCATGCCTGGGCACGCATCCTGGATCCCGCCGCGCCGGTGCACGCGATCGTGGCGGAGGACGTCTCGGACGGCGTCATCGGCATGGCCAACTACGTGATCCAGGAAAGCACCTCGGCCCTGACGCCCGGCTGCTACCTGCAGGATCTCTACGTGGACCCGGCCGCCCGGGCCCGCGGCACCGGGCGCGCGCTGATCGACTGGCTGTGGGACGAGACGCGGGCGCGGAACTGGTCGTCGCTGTCCTGGAACACCAAGGAGACCAACTACCGGGCCCGGGCGCTCTACGACACCTATGCTCCGCGCAGCGAGTTCGTGCGGTACGCGCTGCGCAATCCCGCCGCCTGACCTGTTCTTCCGGGTTGCGGTTGGTTGCTTGCGCCGGCCCCGCCCTTGCTCGCCAGCCACTTCCGGCGTCCCCGCGGCGCTGTGGCCGCTTCCGCCCGTGGTGCACCCTGGTGCGGTGGACGACGTGGCGGGGCTGCTGGACCGGATCTGGCGGACGGACGCGGCCGGCATGCTCGGCGCGCTCAGCCGGCGGCTCGGCGACTTCGACCGGGCCGAAGAAGCATTGTCGGACGCGCTGACCGAGGCGCTCAAACGCTGGCCCGACGAGGGTGTGCCGGAGAGCCCCACCGGTTGGCTGGTCACCACGGGCTGGCGTAAGGCGCTGGACCGGCTGCGCCGCGACGCGGTCGGCCGCGAGAAAGTGGCGCGGCTGGCCGCGGAACCGGCGCCCGAACCGGGCCTGGACGATCGGCTGGCCATGATCTTCGCGTCCTGCCATCCGGACCTCGCCGAGCCGGCCCGGGTCGCGCTGACCCTGTACGCCGCTGGCGGCCTGAGCACGGCCGAGATCGCCGCCGCGTTCCTGGTGCCGCCGCCGACGATGGCGCAGCGCCTGTCCCGGGCCAAGCGCCAGCTGCGGGAGC
>NZ_QHHV01000384.1:0-2258 GCF_003947245.1 Actinoplanes sp. ATCC 53533
TCATGGACCTCGAAGACACCGGCTGCCAGGTGAAATACCTGATCCGCGACCGTGACCGCAAGTACCCGGCCCTGTTCGACACCGTCCTGGCCGACGCCGGAATCGATGTCGTGCTCACCGGAATACGGACACCCCGGATGAACGCGATCATGGAACGCTGGGTACGAACCTGCCGCCGCGAACTCCTCGACCGCACTCTGATCCTCAACCAGCGGCACCTGCTGCACGCGCTGCGCGAGTACGAGACCTTCTACAACGGACATCGTCCGCATCAGGGCATCGCCAACGCCCGACCACTCGCACCGCTACCCGAACCGATCACCGACCCGGACCGGCTCACCCAACTCGACATCCGTCGTCGTGACCGCCTCGGCGGCGTCCTGCACGAGTACGAGCATGCCGCCTGAGCTGCGCGGATGACATTTTCGGCAGGTACAGGGTTGCGGGGGCAACACCGGGTACTGGCGGTTCCATCGGCGACTTGCCTGGACGGCCGGCTGCTCGACCAGAGCGAGGCGCTCCTACTCCTGGGGCACGCCGATGGGCAACTGTCGCTGTGGAGCGTCGACGTCGACGGTGAGTCCGAGCCGAGACGGTTGTGGCAGATCGCGGCGCATGCCGGTTCGGTCAGCAGCGTACGGCTCTCCGGCGGGTTCGTCCTGTCCGGCGGCTTCGACCGGACGATGAACCTGTTCCCGCTGATGGACGACTGGAACGTGGGGCCACCGATCAAACTGCATCGCACGCTGCGATGTGCGGGCCTGCGCATCGACGGCGTCGAAGGCGCCGCCGAGCGGACCCTGCTGGCCGACTTGGTCCGGCGATCCGCGACCGCCGAGGAGACCGCTTAGCCCGGCAGGGCCGTGGCCCTGTTTTCGAACCGGGCCAAGGCGGTGGCGGAATTCGCCATTCGGGTGGCCGGGGCGATGAAGGCGGTCGCCCCGGTAGGGCGTGGTCCGGGTCTGAACGCCGTAGTAGTTCCGCGTCAGCGGGACCAGCCGCCGGTTATCCGAGGTCAAGGCTGCGGTGCGCCACGCCCGGAAGGCGGCGGTCACTCAACGCGCCCTCGATGCCTGGGCGCGATCGGCGACCTGCGCGCCGCCTACTCAGGAGGCTCGGTCAGTTGCGGGACAGCGTCTTCGAGACGTTGCCGTTAGGGTCATTCATCACGGAGGCGGGGATTATGGGGCAGAACGACTTGTTCGACATGTCGAAGCTGCGAGAGTTGCAGCGCGAGGCGGATAAGCTGGCCGAGCGGCTGTCGGCTGCGGCGGCAGCGGTTGAGGACGAGTTCTCAGGCGGTGACGGCGCCGGAGTCGTGGAGATCACGGTCGGTTTCGACGGGGCGGCGACGCGGGTCCGGCTTGATCCTGGCTGGCAACGCGCTGTCGGCGTCACCGGGCTGGGTAGTGCGATCATCGCTGCCCTGACGGCTGCTACCCAACAGCGTTTGAGTGCGTGGGCCGGCGGGATGGTGCCGGCAGTGAGTGGGCCTCCGGCGGCAGCCGGCCCGGAACGGGACCGGCATGGCGATCTGGGTGATCCCTCGTCGCGGCAGTCTGCGTTGGCGCTCGGTGAGGTGATGGGCCTGGTCGCGGAGGTGACCGCGCGGTTGCCCGAGATGGCCGAAGCAGCTGAGGCCGCGGCGACGCGCAGCGTGACGTCGACGGACGGTGCCCGTAGGGTCCGGGTGACCGTGACGGGCGGGATGGTCAGTGCCGTCGACTTCGACGAACCTTGGTTGCGGTCGGCCGACCATCAGCGGATCGCCACCACGATCCAGGAAGCATTGGCAGCGTCGGTGCACGAGGCTGCCCGTGCCCGGCAACAGGTATTCGATGCCGTTCCAGGGCTCGACCGTGTCCGCCGATTGACGGCCTCTCCCGACACGCTGTTGCGGGAGATCGGTCTGCTGCGGTGACGATGACATCCACAACGGGCGGGAGCCGACGATGATGACACCGACAGGCGACGAGGTCGAGGCCTCGATCCAGGCGCTGCATCGTGACGCCGGCGTGTGGTCTGGGATGGCCAACCAGTTGGACGCGTTCGGCCAGGTCGCGCGGGGCCTTTCGCTGAGTTCGTTCGAGTTCAGCGGGCTCGGTCATCTGGCCGGACTGGACGAGATCTACGCCTCGTTGCAGGAGCGGGTGGTCACTCTCCTCGACCAGGGCAGCACGAACTTCGACAACATCGCGGGTGCGTTACACAAGTCCGCCGATGACTACGACCAGGACGAACGTAACGCCGTCCACCGG
>NZ_QHHV01000385.1:0-2688 GCF_003947245.1 Actinoplanes sp. ATCC 53533
TACACCGCCAGCCTGCCCGTATCCGAGGACACCGTAGTGTTCGTGTCCGCTCTGCTGCACGCTGAACGTCGTCGTCTCGGGACCAGGGCCGGAACCCGTTCGCTGGGCTGTTACCGCCAGGCGATCCTGGTCCTACGCTGGCTGCTCGACGGCACCCGGATCACCCAGTTGGCCATCGACAACGAGGTCAGCCGTTCGACCGGGTACGCCTATCTGCACGAAGGCCTCAGCGTGATCGCCGACCAGGCACCCGGCCTGTCATCGGTCCTGCTCGCCGCGAAAATGGCCGGCTACGCGCACGTCAACATCGACGGCACGCTGATCGAGACCGACCGGTCCCGCACCCCGGGCCCAACTCCCGGCGTCGATCTCTGGTGGTCAGGAAAGCACGCCAACCATGGCGGAAATGTCCAGGTCATCACCGCTCCGGACGGCTGGCCGCTCTGGACCTCACCCGTGCGTCCCGGCCGCGAACACGACACCACCGCCCTGCGCCACCACACCGAGATCCTGCCGTTGCTGGCCACGTGGACAGACGACGATCTACGCGTGCTCGGAGACCTGGGCTACGAAGGCGAACAAGCCACCATCACCGTCGCGTTCAAGAAGCCGAAAAACCGGTCCTGCACCACCATTGAGCAGCAGTTCAACCGAGCCCACAACGCGGTCCGCGCCATCGGCGAACGCGGGAACTCCCTGCTCAAGACCACGTTCAAAGCCCTACGAAACGTCAGTCTCTGCCCTGGACCATCAGCCGGATCACCGCCGCGGCCCTTGTGATCCTGCACATCGAACATGGCCGGACCACCTAAAACCCGTCACCCAACGTCAACGGCCGTTACTCGGAAAGCCTCACTGTTCGGCTGTGTTGCCCTGTTCGAGCCCGGAAGATGCCGTCTGTCGGCCGCTCTCCATTAGGCGATCTTTCTGCCATGATCGCATTCAGGCGGTCGGCTGCCCCGGTGGCGTTGATCCAATGGTAGAGGCGCGCAAGAAAATGCCAGACGATGTGGCGGAACACACGTCGGAAATCCTCCACGCTGGTGATGGCGGACACAGCGTGACGTTCAGGGGAGCCTCAGACTAGTTTCACGCGTCGATCGTAGCGTTTCCTGTATAGATCCATATTAGGAGCACAGGTGCGCAGACCTTCAGCCCCCATGACAATGGCCAGAGTAAGTAATCCCACCGCAGAGCACCGACACTCTGATGATGCCTGGAAGGCGCTAGCCTCAGTCGTAGACTTGATCAAGAATGTGGAGACTAAGGCGGCAGTTACGCTTGCTTCATCGACAGCGATAATCGGACTGCTCCTCAATATCGCCAAAGGACAGTCGTTCGAGCAGCCCTCCCTTGCCCTGCCCCTCTGTGTTAGTGCAGCCAGTTCGGTTGCAGCCGGAATCTCTGCGGCAATGACGCTGTGGCCGCGACTTTACACGCAAGACTGCGTCAGAAGCGAGCTTTTCTTCGGCCACATTGATCAAAAGTTTGGGACGCCTCGAGAGTTTGTAGACCAAGCGTGTGCGCTCTTGGGCGACAAAGACCGGCTGGCCCGAGAGGTGATAGGGCAATTCTGGTCCATCTCCTGTATAGCACGGCGGAAATATAGGTGGAGCAAGATTGCACTTGCCTTCGCCTTGGTTGCACTTGCAAATCTCGCGATTGCTGCAACAGTCGTTTCTCTGTAGGCGAGTGAAATGGCTCTTCGAACTTGGCGACGATCTCGCTGTGAAGGAGCGCACTCTCATCGGCAAAGCCGCGCGTGGACCGCTATGTTCCGGAGGCCATGTAGGCGGCGAGGATGTAGTTGGGATGGCGGTCGAGGGTCTTGCGGGCGCGGTCGTAGCGCATGGTGGTGCGCGGGTCGGCGTGGCGGGCGGCGATCTGCACGTCGCGGAGGCTGACGCCGGCGTCGAGCATGGTGGTCACGAACGTATGCCGCAGCATGTGCGGGTGCATCCTCGGCATCCGGATCCCGGCGGTGTCGGCCAGCAGTTTGAGTCGGCGGGTGGCGGCGTGCCGGTCCATCCGGGCGCCGAGGGTGTTGCGCAGGAGCGGACCGCCGTCGCGTCCTGAGACTGCGTGGTCGATGGCGCGGGCGACCGCGGGTGGTAGCGGGACGAGGACGACTTTGCTGCCCTTGCCGCGTACCCGCAGGACGCGGTGGCCGTGTTCCTCGCCCAGGTCACTGATGCTGGCGCCGCAGGCTTCGAGGATCCGCAGCCCAAGTAGGCCGAGCATCGTGATCAGGGCGAAGTCGTTCGGGTTCGCCGACAGGCGCGCGGTGGTGATCAGTGCTTCGAACTGCAGATGGCCCAACCCGAGGGTGGGTGATTCAGGTGGCACGAGCGGCCGGCGGACGTAGTCGGCCGGTGAGTGTGGCAGGGCCTGGTCGATGACGCAGACGCGGTAGAAGCCGATCACGACCGACAGCCGGCGGGAGACTGTCGAGGGCTGGTAGCAGCGCACATCCTGCAGCCAGCGCACGTACCGCTCGATGTCGACCCGCCTGGCCGTGAGCGGATTGAGTTCCTGGTCGGCGCACCAGGTCAAGAAGATTCGCAGGTCCGACTCGGTGTGCTGCCGTGTTGCGCCGCGGTAGCGGCCGAGGTAGGCGGAGACCGCCGTCTGGAGCGCGGCACTATTTGGAGGACACCGCGGCGGGACCGAGGGCAGAGTAGGTAGTCA
>NZ_QHHV01000386.1:0-2830 GCF_003947245.1 Actinoplanes sp. ATCC 53533
GCCGTCACCGTGCTGCCGCTGCTCTACGTTCTCGCGGGATCGTTCGCCACCGAGTCCGAGATCGACTCGCGGCCGTTCTTCCTCTGGCCGCGAAACTTCGTCACGGACGCGTACGACTACATGTTCTCCACCGACGTCTTCATCCGCGCGCTGCTCACCACCGTCGGGGTGACGGCGGTCGGCACGCTGGTCCAGGTGATGCTGACGCTCACCATGGCCTACCCGCTTTCGAAGCGGAACCTGCCCGGCCGGACGCTGGCCCTCAACGTGGTCATCTTCACGCTGGTCTTCAGCGGCGGCATGATCCCGACCTACCTCGTGGTGCGGAACCTGGGGCTGCTCGACAGCTACTGGGCACTGATCCTGCCGTTGGCCATCAACCCGTTCTACCTGATGATCGTCAAGAGCTTCTTCCAGGAACTGCCGGAGGCGCTGGAGGAGGCGGCCCGGATCGACGGGTGCAACGAGCTCGCCGTCTTCTGGCGGATCGTGCTGCCGTTGTCCAAACCCATCATCGCGACGTTCTCGCTCTTCTACGCGACCGCGATCTGGAACGACTACATGTCGCCGCTGCTCTACATCAACGACGAAGCGAAGTGGACGCTGCAGGTGCTGGTGCGGCAGCTCACCGCGCCGAACGCCGACTCGGAGAACGTGTTGAGCCAGCTCGACTCGCCCACTTTCCCGCAACAAGGCCTGAAGTTCGCCGTCATCGTGCTCGCCACGGTGCCGATCCTGCTCGTCTACCCGTTCCTGCAGAAGCACTTCGCCAAGGGTGTCCTGATCGGATCGGTGAAGGAATGACTGGACCGTCCACAACCGCACGCCCAACCTCGGAGGTCACCAGCCGTGGAGCCCGTTTCGCGACGCCAGGTCTTGGCCGGCATGGCAGCCGCCCCACTCTCATCGTTCATCCCGAAGCACGAGTCCGCCCTTCCCGCTCCCGCGATGGTGCCGGCCGCCGGCGGTGTCACCGTGGTTCCTGAGGTGAAGCTGACCTGGCTGGAGGGCCGGCCCGGTGCGGCGGCCACATCGACGTGGGGCACACCGTGGCCCAAGGGTGCCGTCCCGGGCAACCAGACGTTCCAACTCGCCGCGCCGGACGGCAACGCCGTGCCCCTGCAGAGCTGGCCGCTCGCCTACTGGCCGGACGGGACGCTCAAGTGGAGTGCGCACGCCCTTGCCGCCGAGACCCCCGCGGAGTCGTACACGCTCTCCGCGGGGACTCCGGCCCGCCCGGCGGCACCGGTCGTGGTCGCCGATCGGCGCGGCTATGTCGACATCGACACCGGCGTGATCCGGGCTCGGATCCCCAAGCGCGGCGCTGAGCTGATCAGTCACATCTGGCGCGGGGACGTCGAGATCGCCCGCAAGGGAGTGCTCGTCAACCTCCGCCAGGAGCGCATCGAGGAGGACGAGGAGAAGGCGGCCCCGCGCGACCGGTTCGAGAGCGACATCCGGAAGGTCACGGTCGAACAGTCGGGACCGCTGCGCGCCGTGGTGCGGATCGAGGGCACGCACAA
The DNA here is from genome assembly GCF_003947245.1 of Actinoplanes sp. ATCC 53533. Lineage (NCBI taxonomy): Bacteria > Bacillati > Actinomycetota > Actinomycetes > Micromonosporales > Micromonosporaceae > Actinoplanes > Actinoplanes sp. ATCC 53533. The sequence goes on from NZ_QHHV01000386.1 coordinate 1,524, forward strand.
GAACAAGCGCGGCAAGTCCTGGTTGCCGTTCACCATCCGGCTCTCCTTCTACGCCGGCGCGGAGAGCATCCGGATGATGCACACGTTCGTGTACGACCGCGACGGATCCCGCGACTACATCGCCGGCCTCGGCGTGCGGTTCCGCGTGCCGATGCGGGACGCGGCCTACGACCGGCACGTCCGGTTCGTCGGCGAGGGCGACGGCATCCTCAGCGAGGCGGTCAAGGGCATCACGGGCCTGCGCCGGGATCCCGGCGCAGCCGTACGCGCCGCGCAGGTGGCGGGCACGAAGCTCCCCGACCCGGCGACCTGGGATCAGCGGGTCACCACCCGGCTGCAGTACGTCCCCGAGTGGGGCGACTACACGCTGAGCCAGCTGTCGTCCGAGGGTTTCACGGTGCGGAAGCGGACGAAGCAGGGCCGTGGCTGGGTTCCGGTCGATCAGGGCCGCCGGGCGTCGGGTCTCGCGTATGTCGGCGGCGTGAGCGGCGGATTCGCACTCGGGCTCAAGGACTTCTGGCAGCGGCATCCGACCCAGCTCGACATCCGCCGGGCCGGCACCGAGGAGGCCGAGGTCACGCTCTGGCTGTGGTCGCCGGAGGCCGAACCGATGGACATGCGGTTCTATCACGACGGCATGGGCCAGGACACCCATCCCGAGCAGCTCGAGGGCCTCAACATCACGTACGAGGACTACGAGCCCGCCTTCGGCACGCCGTACGGGATCTCTCGCACGAGCGAGCTCACCCTCTGGGCTCTGGCGGCCACGCCATCCGCGGAGCGGCTCGGCTCCCTGGCGGATCAGGTACGCACGCCGCCGCAGCTGATCAACCCGGTCCCGCACCTGGTCGCCAGCAAGGTCTTCGGCGGACTGTTCTCGCCCGTCGACCGGTCGCAGCCGGCCAAGGCCGCGATCGAGGACCACCTGGACTTCCTGTTCGGGTACTACCAGCGCCAGGTGGAACAGCGGCACTGGTACGGATTCTGGGACTACGGCGACATCATGCACACCTTCGACGAGGACCGCCTCGTGTGGCGGTACGACGTGGGTGGCTACGCCTGGGACAACTCGGAGCTCTCGCCGGACCTGTGGCTGTGGTACGCCTTCCTCCGCTCCGGTCGCGCCGACATCTTCCGCTTCGCCGAGGCGATGACCAGGCACACCGGCGAGGTGGACGTCTATCACCTCGGCAAGTGGGCCGGGCTCGGCACCCGTCATGGCGTGCAGCACTGGGCCGACAGCGCCAAACAGCAACGCATCAGCACGGCTGTCTACCGGCGGATCTACTACTACCTGACCGGTGACG
>NZ_QHHV01000387.1:0-7598 GCF_003947245.1 Actinoplanes sp. ATCC 53533
GGCAACATGCGCCCGGTGATCTCGTTCAAGGTCCCCGACTACACGATGCGCGGCGCGGCCTTCGCCCGTCGCCTGTCGCGGCAGCTGTTCGACCAACTCGGGGCGGAGGACCACACGAACTACGACCCGTCCGAGTACGGGTACGTGGAGTTCGAGGGCGAGGGCTACCGGATCCTCGGCGGCAACCACCTGGCCGGCACCCACATCATGGGCACGAGCCCGGCTACCTCTGTCGTGGACGACAACCAGCGCAGCTGGGAGCACGAGAACCTCTACCTGGTCGGCGGCGGCAGCATGCCGACGATCGGCACGGCGAACATCACCCTGACCGCTACCGCGCTCAACCTGCGTACGGCTCGGCACCTGCTCCATGAGTTGCGGCACCAGGACCAGCCCGTGGCCCTCGCGGCCCTCTGAACGATTGGCGCACGATGACCCAGCAAACCCTGCTTCTGGAAAACCGGGCGGCGGAAGCCCAGCTGCCGGCGGAGATCTTCACCCGTGCGGACCTCGAGGCCTACCTCAACGCCGCCCTGCGCCTGGAACACGCCACGATCCCGCCCTACCTGACGGCGCTGTACTCCCTGCACCCCGGCAGCAACTCCGACGCCCAGCACCTCATCCGGACCGTGGCGGTCGAGGAGATGCTGCACCTGACCCTGGTGGCCAACGTCATGAACGCCGTCGGCCTCCACGTGGACCTGGCGGCGGACGACTTCATCCCGAACTATCCCGCGCACCTGCCCAGCGGTGAGATCGACTTCCTGGTGAGCGTGCAGCCCTTCTCGCAGGCCGCGGTGACGACATTCCTCAACATCGAACGCCCGGCCAAGGCGCCCAGCGAGGGCAGGCGCCTGCTGCCACGCCCCGACCTCGGCGCGGGCACCGTGCTGGCGGCCAGCCCGCTCGATCCGAGCGTGCGCTATTACAGCATCGGTGAGTTCTACGAGGAGATCGATCGCGGCCTGCGCTATCTCGACCGGACCTGCCGGGAGAATGGCGAGGAGCTCTTCTCCGGTGACGTCTCCTGGCAGGTCACCGGAGAATACTTCTACTCGGGCGGCGGCGAGGTCGTGGTAGTGCGTGATCTCGCCACCGCGCTGCAGGCCCTGGAGTTGATCACCGAGCAGGGCGAGGGCCTGGGCGGCGGAATCTACGACGGCGCGGGCGAGCTCTCGCACTATTACCGATTCGAACAGATCCAGCTGGCCCGCTATTACCAGAAGGGCGACGTTGCCGGACGCCCGAGCGGCCCGCGGCTGGAGGTGGACTTCTCAGCGGTCTATCCCGTCGCGATCGACGCCAAACTGGCCGATTACCCCGCCGGCTCACCGGTGCTCGAGGCCGCGGAACACTTCCACCAGACGTACGCCGACTTCCTCGCCTACCTGACCGGAGCGTACAACGGGGAGCCACAGAAGCTGCTCGACGCCGTACCGTGGATGTTTCGCCTGCGCGACGACATCAACCGGCTGATCCGCAATCCGTTCCCCGGACGGCCCGGTGTCAACGCCTCTCCGGTCTTCGAGCCCGCTTCGCGGGAGCGGTCATGAGCCTCGAGAGTTTTGTCATCTTCTCCTCGGAGGTCACCGGCTTCACCGAGTTCGACCTTCTCGGCACCGGCCAGGCCGAGTCCTACCTGGACACCGTGACCAAGGTGGTGGGCGAGCAGAATCTGACCGATCTGCTGAGCACCTACCGGCACGAGGTGACCGAGCTCGACCAGGAGCAGACCCGCGCCGAGCAGCTGGCGCGGGCCGTATTCGACGACCCCCGCCGGGGTCCCGTCGCGCGGAACATCATCAAGCTCTGGTACTGCGGGATCTGGTTCGGCCTGCCACCGGAATGGACCAAGCAGTTCGGCATCCCCGGGGACGACGGGGGCACGTTCACCGCCTCGCCCCAGGCCTACGCTCAAGGTCTGCTCTGGTTCGCGATCGGCGCCAACCCGCCCGGAGCACGTGCTCCCGGCTACGGCTCGTGGGCCTCACCACCGCGGATCCCAGCGCTGCCGTCTTCTCCCATTCCGAGCTCCCTGACCCGGTAGCTGAGCCGCCACCCGCCGGGGTGGCGGCGATCGGCCCGGTGCTGTGCCCGACGGCGAATCAGTGCTGCTTCGCCGTGAGGGCGAAGGCGAGCAGGCCGGTGGCGGTGAAGTCGATCGAGGGCTCGTTGTTCGCCGAGACGCGCATGTCGTCGACGTAGTGGATGTCGTCGCGGTCGAACGGCGCGAAGGCGTTCGAGGCGCACGAGGTGGGCCGCGGGTCGGCGAGGATTTCGTGGACGCGGTCGGCGTGGTTCGGGCCGTTGACGACCGCGCCGACCATGCCCGCGGCGGTGGCGGGGCTGCCGGCGAGGGTGGCGATCTGATCGTGCGGGCAGCGGGGATAGGTGGTTCCGGCGCCGACGACCATCGAGGTGCCCCAGCCGTTGGCGCCGAGCACGACGCCGCGCTGGGCGGTGGCGAACGCCGCGTACCGGCCGTCCTGGAAGGTGTGTTCGTAGAGTTCGGCGGTGGCGGTGTAGCCGAGCTGGCGGGCGGCGTAGTCGGCGCCGCCGTTGCCCGCGGCGGCGCCCATCGGGTTGCCCGCGGCCGCCTGCACGCCCGCGTCGAGTCGGCGCCGCAGGTCGCGGCGCAGCGCGCCGGTGTCGATCTCGGCCCCCGTCGCCCGGGTCAGCTCGGTGATGGCGAGTGCGCTGAGGTTGTAGACGCTCAGCGCCCCGTCGTCGCCGCGGTCGGTGTTGGTCTTCGCCCAGTGCGTGGCCTGTTCCAGCCATTCGCCCGCGCGTGGATCGCCGAGCACGCGGCCGGCCAGGGCGAGCTCGGTGGCGCCGAGGGCCATGTCGTCGGTCCAGCTGTCCTCCGGGTAGAAAGTGCGCGGTTCGGCGGTGACCAGGTTCTCGACACCCTCGGTGGCGGCCAGGCCGAAGATTCGTGCGGCGGCGGTGAGGTGGGCACGGGCGCGCGCCGGTTCGGTGGCCGCCTCCAGCTGGGCGGCCAGGGCGAACGCGGCGGCGACCCGGCCGGCGAGGTTGGGGCTCAGCCGCTCCCCGGGGTCGGCGGCCCGGAACACCGGGCGGTAGCGCTGGTAGTAGCGCTCGTCGCCGGGCTGGACGGCGAGCCGGTCGTCGTCCTGCGGCAGCCGCCAGGTGTCGTGGTCGCCGAGGAACGTCTCGTCGCCGTGCTGCAGGCCGCTGCCGATGCCGACCTGGGTGTAGAGCGTCCCGGTGTTCGGGTCCCACATCTTGCCGAGCCAGTCGAGGCCGTGCCGGGCCTCGGCGGCGAGCCCGCCGACGGTCGCCCCGTCACGCTGGGCGACCTGCATGGCGATGAGGGCGTACGCGGTGGTGTGGGTGAACTTGAGGAAGTCCCCGGCGTCGTACCAGCCACCCTCGACGTCGACCGGGCCAGCCGTGGCGAGCAGTCCCGCGGTCAGCCGGCCGCCGTCGTCGAACGCCGGTCTCTCGTAGACGGTCGCGGCCCGGTCCGCGAGGTGCGCCGGCTCCCGCTTCCACCGGGCACTGACCTGGTTCGCGCCGTCGCGGTGCGCCTGGAAGTACTCGACCGATTCCTGAGCGAGCGAGCCGAACAACTCGTTCGCGGTGCCGATGCGGAACGGCGGCGACTCGGCGTGCACCGGCCCGTCGATCCGCAGGCGGTAGGTGCCCGGCCTGGTGAGCGCGGTCAGGTCGATCGGCCGGACGTCGGTGAACGTGGCGTTCCAGCCGCCCCGGCCGGACCCCACGGTCAGGGACAGGACGGTCCTGCCGTCGGCACCGACCACCGCCGCCCGGGCGCCCGCGGCGTCGCGCGGTGCCAGCAGGACCGCGATCTTGGTCTCGGCGGGGGCGTAGCCGAGCTGATCGAGACGAACGAACGCGTCCAGCGGTGGCTTCGGAGGGCTTCCGCAGGCGCCGGCCACCAGCATCGCGCCGATCGACAGCAGGGCAAGGGGGCGACGTCGAACGGCGGCAGTCAGCACAGTGCCCAAAGTGTGTCGGCGCGAGATCGTCGGTCGGCGCACCGGATGTGCGTGACGCTTTCAAGGGCGGTCACCTCGCCGACCTCAGTGCCGTGTCGTCCGGGGGCGAGCCGAAGCCCGGCGCTCCGCGGCCCGCAGCGCCTCCGTTACCAGCCGCCGCACGTGCTCGTCGGCTATCGCGTAGACCGCCCGGCGCCCGTCGCGGCGCACGACCACCAGGCCGGCCAGGCGCAGCTTGCCGAGGTGTTGCGAGACCGTGGGCCGGGCCGCGTCGACGGCCCCGGTCAACGCAGTCACGTCGTGCTCGCCGTCGAGCAGGCGGACCAGCAATCGCAGCCGGGTCGGGTCCGCGAGCATGCCCGACGCGAGCGTCGCTGCCTCGATGACGCTGTCGCGCACCGGTCGTTCCTGCAGCTCACTGGCATTTGCAACGTTGTCGCGTGCGTACACGAGCACATATTATGGCCGGGACAGCCCGAACCACCACCCACCGTCACGGGGTTCCGAGATGACCGACCACGATCACGGCCACGATCACGGCCACGGCGTGTGGCACAAGGTTCGGCACGTGATCACGCCGCACTCACACGACAGTGCCGACAAGGTCGACTCGGCCCTGGAGGCCTCCCGCGACGGCATGCGCGCCCTGTGGATCTCCCTGGCCGTGCTCGGCGCGACCGCCGCGGCGCAGGCGTTGATCGTCGCGTTCTCCGGCTCGGTCGCGCTGCTGGGCGACACCCTGCACAACGTCGCCGACGCGCTCACCGCCGTGCCGCTCGGCATCGCGTTCTGGCTCGGCCGCCGTGCCGCCACCCGCGCCTACACCTACGGCTTCGGCCGCGCCGAAGACCTCGCCGGCATCGTCATCGTGCTGGTCATCGCCGCCTCCTCGATCGCCGCCGCCTGGTTCGCGATCGACCGCCTGGCCAACCCGCGGCAGATGACCCACCTGCCGTGGGTGTTCACCGCCGGCCTGATCGGCTTCCTCGGCAACGAGATCGTCGCCCGCTACCGGATCACCGTCGGCCGCCGGATCGGCTCGGCCGCGCTGGTCGCCGACGGCCTGCACGCCCGCACCGACGGTTTCACCTCCCTCGCTGTCGTGCTCGCCGCGGGCGGCACGTGGCTCGGCTGGGGCTGGGCCGACCCGGTCGTCGGCCTGGGCATCACCGTGGCGATCGCGTTCGTGCTCAAGGACGCCGCCCGCGAGGTCTACCGGCGGCTCATGGACCGCGTCGACCCCGAACTCGTCGACCGGGCCGAGGAGACCCTGCGCGCCATCCCCGGCGTGCGCGGCGTGGCCGGGTTGCGGCTGCGCTGGATCGGCCACCGGATGCACGCCGAGGCCGCAGTCGTCGTCGACGCCCGGCTGACCCTGATCGCCGCGCACGAGATCGCCGCCGACGCCGAACACCAGCTCACCCACCACGTTCCCCGGCTGGCCACCGCCACCGTGCACATCGACCCGGACAGCCACCCCGGCGGCGAGCACCACACCGGCCTGTCCCACGAGCGCCGCGATCGCCTCGCCGCGGCGGCCGGGCACTGACACGTACGCTTGCCGCATGATCCGCACCGGCCGACCGCGCACCCGGCACGCTCCGCGTGACCGCCGGGTGTCCGTGTTCGCCGCCGCGGTCATGCTGCTCTTCCTGCTCGGCGCGAGCCTGCTGGTCTCCGCGGGAAGCGAGCACCATGCCCAGGCGAGCGCGGCCGTGTCCGCCGCCGACGCGGTCGACGCGCAGCCGGCTTCCGGGCACGAGCACCACCACGGCAACGGCTGGGCGCCGACCCTCAGCAAACGCCTGCGCCCGGCGGCCACCACCGTCTGCTACGCCGTCCCGGTGCGCCCGCCCGCCACGGACCAGGCATTTCATCAGGTCAACGCCTCGGAACGGCTCTCCTCGGGAGATGCGCTGACTGCACTGGGTGTCCTGCGGGTATAGCAGCCGGTAGCTCTCCGGTTCTGCTCCACCCGCGCCCATGTCCCGCGCCCTGCGGTTCTACCGGTGCACCTCCGTGTCCGCCCGCGCAGGAAAGACGGTCACCCTATGCGCCCACAGCCATCTCTCCGTTCCACGCACGTCACCGCAAGCCCGAAAAACCTCCTCGTGTACGACCGCTGGGGCCAGTTCGGCCGTCCGGTCGTGCTGCTGCACGGGCTCATGTTCGACCGCACGATGTGGTGGCCGGTCGCCGCCGAACTCGCCGGCGGCGCCTGCACGGTCGTCGCGCCCGACCTGCCCGGCCACGGCCAGAGCCCGCCCCGGCAGGACTACCGCGTCGAGCGGATCGCCGAGGATCTGGCCGGTCTGGTGCACGCCCTCGGCCTGCACCGCGCCCCCGTCGTCGTCGGGCACGCCGCCTCGGCGCTCCTCGCCACCGCCTTCGCCGACGCCTACGCCACCCACCACGTCCTCACCCTCGACGAACCACCCATCGCGGCCAGCACGATCGAGGACCTGGTCACCACCGTCGGCCTCGACGCTGTGCCGGAAGCCCTGCGGCCCTATGCCGCGCCTCGGACGGATCCGGCGCTGCTGCGTGCGTACGAGAGCTGGCTCGCCCAGCCACCCACCCGCCGCAACCAACCCGCGATGGCCGGCCGGACGCCGGCCCTGCCGTCCGGCCCGGCCGGACCGCTGGCGCATCTGACCGATCCGCAGGGCTTCGCCGCCGAGCTGCGAACTCTGCTGTGAACCTGCGAAATCCGGCCCGCAGCTCGGCTCTCAGGGTGCGTTGCGCCGGATCATGGATGCGTAGTTGTCGAGCACGTCGAGAATCCCGGTGTGCTGCCAGACCCGGTTTCGACGGAGTCCGGTGCGTTCCGCCAGGACTTGCCGGCTGGTCAGGAGCTCGAGTGTGCGCTGCGCCGTGACATCGTTCATCGCCAACTTGGATGTCAAGTACTTGGCGTTGATGACGGGCTGCCCCACCAACCTTGGCAGCACCTTCCATGCGGCGGCATGCGTCCGGACCCCGGACAGTTTGTCGCGGGCATCCGCCAGCTGTGCGGCGAGGTCATCGACGAGGACCCGGCCTGTTACGGCGGCGAAACGCGAGGCATCGGCAAAGCGGTGCACGATTGGTCCGGCGTTGCCGTCCCGGAAGGCGTTCAGGGCGTCGAAGTAGGTGCTGGTGTCGGTCAGCAGTCCTGCCGAGATGGGCACGGTGACGTGCGTGACCAGTTTCTTGCTCCGCAGCATGGCCTGGGCGAGGGCGCGACCCGTGCGGCCGTTGCCGTCGACGAAGGGATGGATCGTCTCGAACTGGGCGTGTGCGGCCGCTACCTGAATCAGTACCGGCAGGTCGTCACGCTTCGCGAACTCGACGATGTCTTGAACGGCGTCCGGCACCCGTTCATGCTGTGGCGCGACAAAATCGGCACCGATCGGCCCGGCATTGTCCCGCCCGATCCAGACCGCCTCTTGCCGGAACCGGCCAGCGTGCTGCGTGAAGCCGGGCTGACGCCGCATCAGCTCGCCGTGCATGGTCAGGATCGCCGCTACTTCGATATTGTCGGAGAGCCGCAGGGCGGCTTCCATGGCGCGGACGTTGCCGATGACGGTATGGGCGTTCGACTTGTCGCTCTGGCCGAGCTCGGCGAGCGCCAGC
>NZ_QHHV01000388.1:0-3579 GCF_003947245.1 Actinoplanes sp. ATCC 53533
GAACATGATCTGCCGGTCGTCCGACAGGCCCTTGACGGACTTCAACAGCGCCTGCGCGGCAAGGTCCCAAATGGCCGTCTTGGCGCGATCGTGTTGCTGCGGAGTCGCGAAACTCCGCGCGTCGCCCTGTCGTCCGCAGTAGACGCAGCGAAGAAGATCCTGAAGCGCCTCGTAGTCCTCGCCGTGGACCCGAAATGTCTGCTGGCATTCCTCGCAGTGCCGGCCAATGAAACCATCCATATCGGGCGGGGTGTCGACCCAAATCCGAACTTTGCCATCACGCTGCGTGACGATCTCTGCGCCATCTGGCAGCTGGATTCCCTCGACATCCCACATGAAGGAGATTCTGCGCCTCGGCGAGACCAATCTTCACCTCAGTTATGCGTGGTCGGTCAGATGCCGCCAGCCACCGAGCCGCTGACGACACAGAGTCCGCCCCGCCGACGATCGCCGTCTCGAACGCGACCTCGACCACAGGTTGATCAATCCGTATGCGAGACACACGTGGAAACGCGGATCTCTCGCCGCGCCCGCACCACGCCCCGCACGATCAGCAACACGAACAACCCGGACACGCCGCCTGCCCACACAAATCATCCAGCCAGCGGAGAACAATTCCCGCAACGTGACTGGCAGGCCGCGAACCACCACATCCGCACCCACAAAGGCAAGTGGGTCGACGACGGCACACCTGAAGGCCATTGGGGTCCCGACACCGACGCGCTCGACCACCTCATTGGCCCATGGGATCCCACCAGCGGACGCCGGCGCGAAGGCTCCGGCTACCACGCCCTCGCTGAACTCGCGTGGCTCGCCAATCCCGAGTTCGTCATCCAGCCCAGCGTCATCGACAAACCCGGTGAAGGCGGTCCCGACCTCATCGACTACCTGCTAGCGAACTACGCCATGCGCCCGCACGTCATCGACAACAGCTACCGGGTCTACGTCCCCGACGGGCCGCCGTTCCCCTCCGATCACCACCTCGTCACCGCAGAGATCGACATCTAGTCCCGCCGGGACGAAGGACACCACAACGACCAGCAGCCACCAACAGAAGGACGGCGCCCATGCCCACCACCGCCCCGAGACAACGCGCCAGCCGGCATCGCCAGCCCTACAGCAGGTTCTTTCGTGAACTCGGCCCCGATCAACGTCAAAATGAGCTCAGGCACCTGAAGAAGCTGTATGACGAGGACCGACTGTCGATCCGGCAGATCGCGAAGCTCAAAACCTCGTCGTACGGGTTCATGCAGGGCAAGCTCGTCGAGGCTGGCGCGAACATCGCCGGCAACAGAAGACCGAAACCGACCGCATCAGCCGACGTCGCCAGCCAAGCAGACGACACCGTGACCACGCAACGTGCCGGCCGCGGAACCCGCCCTTGAGCGTTCACGCGATCGGCGTCGACGCGTATGCCCTCGGCTGGGTCGGCGTCGAGCTGCGCGGCGGTGCCTTCGGTCGTGCCGTGCTCGCGTCCACGCTGTACGAGATCGTCGCGGGCAGTTCGGGCGCGGCCCTGATCGGCGTCGGCGTCCCCCTGGGGATGCTGCCCGACCGTTTCCGTGCCGCTGACACCGCCGTCGCCGACCAACTGGGCCCGGGCGGCAGTAGCGTCCTGCGGGTCCCGCCGCGACCAGTTTGGATGGCGCACGACTTCGCCACGGCGGACCGGCGCTGCCGCGAGTTGACCGGTGCCAGCCTCAGCCGACAGTCATGGGCAAGACGGCACCAGCTGCTCGAAGCGAACGCTCTCTGGCAGCGGCACCCCAAGCTGCTCTTCGAGGCGCACCCGGAGCTGTCGTTCCGCACCATGGCCGGCACGCAGCTCAGCCATGCGAAGAAGACCTGGACCGGTCAAGAACTCCGCCGCGCCCTGCTCATGAAACAGGGCATCGTGCTGCCGGACCGCCTCGGCCCCGCCGGTCAGGCACCACCCGACGGCATCCTCGACGCCGCCGCAGTGGCCTGGAGCGCACACCGGATGGCAACCGGCACGGCCAATTGCTACCCCGATCCGCCTGAGCAAGCCGGTGACGGCTCCTGCATTGCCACATGGTCCTGAGCAGGCAGTGGGCGACCCCAGGTGGCCGGGGGCAGTAGGCCCTCGACGGTGCCGGCCACCGACGGCTCCTGCTGCCGGCGTGGCCTGCGGCAGTCCCGCCGGCAATGCGCCGCCAACACGGCGGGAAACCCACCATCGTGATCACCACGAACCAGAGGAGAACCTCGTGGAGAGCTTCTACGCATCGGTCCAGCAGCGCTGGCCAACAGGCCGCCTCGACTACCACTGGCATGTACTTCCGGACCCGGTACAGACGCGGACGGCGTTGTTCGAGCCGTACCGGGAATTGACCCACCGCGACGGCCTCGCCCCGGTGTCACCGAACTGGTATCACGTCACGGTCTTGCATTCGGTGCCGGTGGACGAGGTCACCGCCAGCGAGCTCGACTCCAGGCTGACCCGGTCGGTCACGCAGGTGGCCGCCAATACCACGGTGCGCGAACAATCCACCGAGATCCATCGTATCGGCGCCCGAACCCTCCACGAGCCCGGCACGGACGCGTGGTCGATCGCGGCCGGCACGTGGCGGGCACTGCACCGCAGGCAGCAGCCGCCCGACACGATCGGGCCGGCGGTGCTGGCCGCGGTCCTGGCCCGCTACGACCACGTGCACGACCTGGCCGCGTTGCCGTGTCAGCCGCAGGTGCCGGTCACCGACACGGACTGCCTGCACACGTGGGCCCTGCGCGTCTACCACGCCCACATCAGCGATGTCGTCCAGCAGTGGTTGACCGGCCTCAGCCAGGCACTAGCTGATCTGACCAGCGCGCAGGCGACCGGCACTGACTACGCCGTGGCGCTGCCGTTGTGGCCACCGACGCGGGACTGCGACGCGCCGCTGGCCTTCCTCACCCAGTTCCCGCTCCTCGCCGCCGTCGACCGGTACGTGGGCCGGCACCCGGACTGGTGGGGACACGCCGACGGCAACACCTTCCGGTGGCAGGACGGGTACGAGACGCACCGGCCGCAGATCGCGATCGTGCGCGTGCCCGGGTACGCCGCCGAGCAGGCCACCGCGATTTCACCGAAGCTGCTGGTGGAACCCCTGCCCGGTGGCCGCGCGGCCCGGGCGACGATCCGGAACCTGCTGACGCGGTGCGGGTTGCCGCTGCTGCCGCAGGATGTTCTCTCTTGGGTTTTTTGGCCCCACAACTCCAGGGTTTTGTGGCCCCACATCCGAAGCCTGATGCGAATACGTCGATCGGAACTCCAGCTCCAACTGGCCCCAGCAATCCCATTCCGTGGAACGGCCGTATGGCTGGCCGCAGGGAGCTGCGACATCGACAGGGGCCAGCGTCCCCAGGTGTGGCCGTGCCCGCTCGCTACAGCGGGACCGAGGGACTCGGTGGCAAGCCGGCCGCAGGCCGGTGCGGCAGCACCTCGGCCCCCGAGTCGCTCGATGCGGGTGGGGCCACGGTGACGCTGCCATGCATCGACAGGCTTGTGGCGTCTGGAGCATTTGGCGACGACTTGGTGGGGCCAAGATCCTCTGGAGTTGTGGGGCCAGAAAACCCCAG
>NZ_QHHV01000389.1:0-1955 GCF_003947245.1 Actinoplanes sp. ATCC 53533
GGCCTCGCCCAACTTGCCCAGTTGCGGCTGCATCATCTCGCCGAGGTACTGCCTCCGCGAGACGCGGAGCCGCTCGGCGGCCTCATCGGCTTCTCCGCCTTGGCTGCCGCGAACGGGCTGGGCCTGCTCCATCACCGTACCGGCCGCTGACACCGTGGCCGCGACTGTCAACGACGCCGTACAGAACTTTGGTCAGGCCACACAGGCACTGGTCGATCTCCGCGCAGCACTTCTCCGCGCCGGATACCCGCTTTGACGCGCGGCCTTGCCGTCGGCCTCGGAGCACTGCGACCGCGTGCCATCGTGCTCAGCCATGGCGACGGTGACGACGAAAACTGTCATACCTGCACGTCACGATGCAAGTATGGAACAGCCTGAATCGGCGGCATCACCTCGCAGGATCGAGCGGTCTGTCACCGAAGCGCGGATTCAGCTCGCGCAGCTGATTCGAATGGTCGCCATGACCGGCGAGGTCGTGCGCATCGTCGACTGTGGCCGGGCGGTGGCTGCGATCGTCGCCGAAGACACCGCGCAGAGTCGTGCCGAGCTCGTCGCGGTTCGGGACCGGGCGCGTACTGCTGCCGCGGGCTGGGAACATCGCGTCGAACAGGTGCGCGCCACCATGGGCCGCCAGCAGGCCGCTCGCATCCGTGCTCTGGAACAATTGCTCGGCGAGGCGTGGCGATTGCTGGGCGACCGCTTTCCGCCGGGCACCGACAGGTCGGTGGATGCCGCGAGGGTCGCCTACCGCGAGGCAACTACCCGGCGCCCATCTTGATCCTGTGGTCAACACGGGTTTGCCCCAGGCGCGGCAGCACCGACGGGAGGCCGGGGCGGTCTGCCCGAACGGCTGCACCCATCCGCGCGGGGCTGCCAAACGCGCCGTCGCGGCGGATCGGCCCTGCGGCGGGCTGGCCCTCGGTGGCTCGGCCGAACCCGGCTCGGGACGCGACGGCCGGCAGATTCCCTGCGCCGATCTGGCGCCTATCGGCTGTCGGCGTGAGTGATGCTGACGAGGTAGTTCATTGGCATGGGGAACGGATCGTGGGATGCGGCCGGTGCCAGCAGCAGGGCCGTGCGGTCTGCGCTGACCCCGTAGAGGGCGGCCTCGACGGTAGCGATCAAAGGGCCGCGCTCGCTGGTGCCCGCCGGCCGTCGCGGCTCGGTGTCGGCGAAGACCATGGCAGTACGGACGCCGCCGGCCCGGTCGACGTGAACATGCTGGATGGTGCCCCCGAAGCCCTGGCCTAGCGGATCCGCTGGTAGCTCGACGGCAGCGAGGACGGGACAGCCGCCGTTGTTGTCGCGTGGCACGGCCTGGGCCAGCAGGTCGAGGTCGTCGACTCCGGCGAAGAACACAGCGCCCGGGGCCCAGGCGTGCTGGGCTTCCCAGGGATACCAGTCACGGTCGGTCGGGGCGCCACGTTCCCAATGCGGCGGATGCGCACTGGGCGCGAACGGCCGCACGTGCGAGGTTCGATGCGGCAGCGTGGCGGCCTCGTCGCGGGCCAGCCGAACCAGTTCGGACGGCCCGGACCGGGCGGGTACGTCCTGCGTGATTTTGCTGGGGTTTTCTGGCCCCACAACTCCAGAGGATCTTGGCCCCACCAAGTCGTCGCCAAATGCTCCAGACGCCACAAGCCTGTCGATGCATGGCAGCGTCACCGTGGCCCCACCCGCATCGAGCGACTCGGGGGCCGAGGTGCTGCCGCACCGGCCTGCGGCCGGCTTGCCACCGAGTCCCTCGGTCCCGCTGTAGCGAGCGGGCACGGCCACACCTGGGGACGCTGGCCCCTGTCGATGTCGCAGCTCCCTGCGGCCAGCCATACGGCCGTTCCACGGAATGGGATTGCTGGGGCCAGTTGGAGCTGGAGTTCCGATCGACGTATTCGCATCAGGCTTCGGATGTGGGGCCACAAAACCCTGGAGTTGTGGGGCCAAAAAACCCAAGAGAG
>NZ_QHHV01000038.1:0-43723 GCF_003947245.1 Actinoplanes sp. ATCC 53533
AGTACCTGGAACTCGGCGCGCTGCTCGGCTCGATCTACATCGTGCAGAACTTCGACGCGGTCTTCACCATCACGTCCGGCGGCCTGGGCACGGCGAACCTGCCGTACACGATCTACCAGATCTTCTACCAGGCGCACGACTACGGCCGGGCCTCCGCGGCCGCCGTCGTGGTGGTCATCGGCACGATCATCATCGCCACGTTCGCGCTGCGTACCGTCTCGTCGCTGTTCAAGGAGGACTCGGGACGATGACCACCACCTTGAACCGGGCCGACCCGGCCGGCGCCGTACCGAGGAAGAAGGACCGCGGCGGACCCTGGCTGTCCCTGCTGGCCTGGGTGATCGGCATCCTGTTCGTGCTGCCGGTGGCCTGGATGGTGCTGACCTCGTTCCATTCCGAGTCCGACGCCGCCACCAACCCGCCGGCCGTGTTCGCCCCGCTCACGCTGGAGGGCTACCGCGAGTTCTTCTCCGGCGGCGCCAGCCCGTGGCCGCCGCTGCTCAACTCGATGACCGCCAGCGTCCTGTCCACCCTGCTGGTCCTGCTGCTGTCCTTCCCGGCCGCGTACGCGCTGAGCATCAAGCCGGTGAAGAAGTGGACCGACGTGCTGTTCTTCTTCCTGTCCACCAAGATGCTCCCGGTCGTCGCCGGCCTGCTGCCGCTGTACCTGTTCGCGCAGAACACCGGCCTGCTGGACAACATCTGGCTGCTGATCGTCTTCTACACCTCGATGAACCTGCCGATCGCCGTCTGGATGATGCGCTCGTTCCTGTCCGAGGTGCCGGTCGAGATGCTCGAGGCCGCCGCCATGGACGGCGCCTCGCTGGCCAAGACGCTGCGCTCGGTGATCGCCCCGGTGGTCATGCCGGGCATCGCCGCGACCGCGCTGATCTGCTTCATCTTCAGCTGGAACGAGCTGCTGTTCGCCCGGGTCCTGACCGCCACCGTG
Source organism: Actinoplanes sp. ATCC 53533 (assembly GCF_003947245.1). Taxonomy (NCBI): domain Bacteria; kingdom Bacillati; phylum Actinomycetota; class Actinomycetes; order Micromonosporales; family Micromonosporaceae; genus Actinoplanes; species Actinoplanes sp. ATCC 53533. The sequence goes on from NZ_QHHV01000038.1 coordinate 950, forward strand.
GCGGAGACCTCCCCGGTGTTCCTGACCAGCTTCGTGACCAGCCAGGGGCTGTTCCTGGCCCAGCTCTGCGCGGCCGCCTTCGTGGTCTCGCTGCCCGTGCTCGTGGCCGGCTTCGCGGCCCAGGACAAGCTCGTGCAGGGCCTGTCGCTGGGCTCGGTCAAGTAGCCGCCGCTGATCCGCAACCACTCCGCCCCGATAGAGGTGACCGGCCCCAACCCCTGGGGCCGGTCACCGCGTTCCCGCCCGGATTTTTCCCCGAAAGGGGTAGGAACCCGGGCGCCGCGGGGTACGTCAGACAGCCTATGACCAGACTTCGCGGCTCGTGGACGGCCGCTGCCGCCGTGACCATGCTCCTGCTCAGTGCTTGTGCCCAGCAGACGGCCGCCGGTGCCCCGAGCACCGCGCCGTCGCCGGACGCCTCGTCAGCCCCGCCGGCGGGCGCCGACGACGCGCTGGTGCTGCGGGTTTCCTCCGCCGGTGGCTTCGTGCCGCCGAGCGCGATCGTCGGCCGCCTCCCGCAGACCAGCGTGTATGCGGACGGCCGGGTGATCTTCGAAGGCCCGGTCCCGGCGGTCTATCCCGGCCCCGCCCTGCCCAACGTGCAGTGGGGGACGATCTCCCCGGCCACGCTCCAGCAGCTGATCGACAAGGCGGTCGCGGCCGGCGTCAAGCAGGGCACCGACTTCGGTCAGCCCGGGGTCGCGGACGCGCCGACCACCGAGGTCACGGTCCAGACCGCCGCCGGGAAGCAGACGGCCGCCGCGGTCGCCCTGCGCGAGGCCCGGCCCGACGACCCCCAGCTCACCAAGGCACAGCAGCAGGCCCGCGCGAAGCTGAGCACCTTCATCGACGAGCTCAGCGAGCTGACCGCCAAGCTGACGACCAGCGCACCGGAGGGATACCAGCCCGAGATCCTCGCCGCGATCGTGCAGCCGTACACCGAGCCCGAGGGCCAGCCCGGCCGCCCGCTGACCATGGATTGGCCCGGCCCGGCGCTGCCCGGCGAGAAGCTGAGCCCCAACCTGGAGCTGACCTGCGTCGCGGTCACCGGCGCGCAGCTCGACGCCGTGCTCGGCGCCGCCAAGAACGCCACCGCGAACACCCCGTGGGTCTGGGCGAGCAAGAGCTGGTCCGTGCAGCTGCGCCCGCTGCTGCCGGAGGAGACGGGCTGCACCGACCTGAAGGCGGCCCGATGACCCCGATCGGCGAGCCCTTCGACCCCTCGCCGGGGCCGCAGCCCGACCAGGACGAGGCGGACAGCGGCGGGCCGGGACAGGCGACGCCCGTCCCGGCCCGTGCGGCCTGCCGGCCCTGGCTTACTGCACGCCGAGCAGATCCACCACAAAGATGAGGGTCTCGTTCGGCTTGATCGCGCCGCCGGCGCCGCGGGCGCCGTAGCCGAGGTGCGGGGGGATGGTCAGCTTGCGGCGGCCACCGACGCGCATGCCGGCCACCCCCTGGTCCCATCCGCCGATGACCTGACCGGCGCCCAGGCCGAAGTCGAACGCCTGGCCCCGGTTGTAGGACGCGTCGAACTCCTTACCCGTGGAGAACGCGACCCCCACGTAGTGGACGGTGACCTGGTGGCCCGGCTTGGCCTCGTCGCCGTCTCCGGCGACCAGATCCTCCACGACCAGCTCGGCCGGCGGCTCACCCACGATGGGGCCGACGTCGGGCTTCTCCATGTGTACTCCTCCAGTTGTGTGACTGCATGGCCATGCAACCACAGCGTGCGGTCTTTCCGGGCAGCGCCACCCACGGAGGTGAACGACTGAGGGCTGAGGTCCGTACTGTTCGCGGGAGGCTGCACCGGTCTCGCCGCCGTGAGCAGGAGGAGGTCGCATGACCGCCGTACGCCGTACCGTCGCCCTCGTCCTGGCCGGCGGCATCGCCATGGCCGCGACCATCCTCCCGGCGGCGCCCGCGCTCGCGCACGGCGCGCCGACCCAGCCGATCAGCCGCACCGCCGCCTGCGCCACCGGCGGCGAGCAGGAAGGCTCGGCGGCGTGCCGGGCGGCCCGCGCGGCGAACGGGGGACCGTTCGGCACCTTCGACAACCTGCGCCTGCCGAACGTGAACGGCCGGGACACCGAGGTCGTCCCCGACGGCAGCCTGTGCAGCGGCGACCTGCCGGACTTCCAGGGCCTGGATCTGGCCCGCACGGACTGGCCGTCGACGAAGCTGGCCGCCGGCAGCACGCTGGCCATCCGCTACCGGGGCACGATCCCGCACCGGGGCACCTTCCGGGTCTACCTGACCAAGCAGGGCTATGACCCGAAGCAGCCGCTGGGCTGGGACGATTTGGGCAGCAAACCGATCCTGACGGTGCAGGACCCGCCGCTGACGGACGGTTCGTACCGGATGAGCGCCAAGCTGCCCAAGGACCGCACCGGGCGGCACGTGCTCTACACGGTCTGGCAGACCTCGAGCACCCCGGACACCTACTACTCCTGCTCGGACCTGCAGCTCAAGGCGCCGGCGGCGGCCGCCGCCACGACCCGGGCGGCCGAGGCCACGTCGTCGCCGAAGCCGAAGGCGTCCCGCTCGGTCGAGCCCGGCGTGGTCGCCTCGCCGCAGGAGGCCGCCGGGCCGGCCGTCGCGGGAGCGCCGCAGGAGAGCGAGGAGACCTGGCTGCGCCCGGCCTCGGCGCAGTCGGACGGCACGCAGGACCGGGTCGCCCTGGGCCACCAGATCATCATCGCGGCCCTGATCGTCATCGCGGGCGTCCTGGCCGGCGCCGGCTTCAAGCGTCTCCGCGCGGGCCGCAGGTACTGATACTCCGCGCGGCGCGCCGGCTGCTCGCCGCGGCGGTCGGGCGGTCGCTACGGCGGTCGGGCGCTCACCGATCCGGTCGCGGGTCGGTGACGCTCGGGCGGCTACCCCGCGTTCGATAGCGTGGGCGGCGATGACGAGCAGAGTGCGGTGGCTGAGTGCCGGGATTGTCCTGCTGATCGTGATAGCGGGGGTGGTGATCAGGCGGGCCGTCGCCGATGCTCCCGACGCACCGGGTGCCCTGCCCGCGGCGTCGGCCGCGCAGCAGATCCCTCCCTCCGTGAGCGCGCCTCCTCCTGCTCCCTCCGCGAGCGCGTCTTCTTCTGCTCCGTCCGCGAGCGCGCCGAGCCCGCAGCGATGCGCCGACACGGTGCTGGCCGGCCTCTCGCTCGCCGAGCGCGCCGGTCAGGTGCTCATGATCGGCACCCCGGTCGGCAGCCCGCGGGAGCTGGGTGGCGTGGTCGCCAGCCACGACCTCGGCGGGGTCTTCCTCGCCGGGCGCAGCTCCAGGTCCGCGGCGGGCCTGCGCGCCGACATCGCCGCCCTGCAGCGCCGGGCCGGGACGCCGCTGCTGGTCGCGCTCGACCAGGAGGGCGGCAGCGTGCAGACCCTCAAGGGCCGCGACTTCCCGCTGATCCCGTCCGCGCAGCGGCTGGGCGCGGGCGCACCGGCGAAGCTGCGCGGCACCGTGCGGGACACCGCCCAGCGCCTCGCCGGGATCGGTGTGACCGTGAACCTCGCGCCGGTCGCCGACACGGTCCCCGCGAAGCTGGGGGAGGGCAACCCGCCGATCGGCGGCTTCCACCGCCAGTACGGTTCCGACCCGGACGCGGTCGCGGGCGACGTCGCCACGGTGGTGTCGGCCTCGCAGGGCGCGCGGGTCCTGACGATCCTCAAGCACTTCCCCGGGCTGGGCCGGGTGCGCGCCAACACCGACACGACCGCGCGGGTCGTCGACAACACGACCACGGTGGACGACCCGTACCTGAAGCCGTTCGTGGCCGGGATCAAGGCCGGGTCGGCCGGGGTGATGATCTCGTCCGCGACGTACCCGAAGATCGACGGCTCGTCCATCGCCGCGTTCTCGAAGCCGATCGTCACCACCCTGCTGCGCGAACGGCTCGGCTACACCGGGCTGGTGATGTCCGACGATCTGGGCGCGGCCGCGTCGGCGTCGGCGCTGCCCACCGGCGAGCGGGCCGTGCGGTTCGTGGCGGCCGGCGGCGATCTGGTGCTGTCCATCCGGCCGCAGGACGCGGTCCCGATGGCCGCGTCGCTGATCGCGGCGGCCCGCGAGTCGCCGCCGTTCGCCGCCCGGCTGACCGATGCGGCCCGCCACGTGCTGCAGGCCAAGGACCGCGCAGGCCTGCTGACATGCTGAGCGGGCCGGGATTCGCATCAGTGACATCGCCGGTCCGCCGGTGACGCGGGCCACCGGGATTGCGCGGGCCGCGGCCGGTCCGCTGGTGACGCGGGTTGCCGGGATTTCGCGGGCTGCGGGCGCTGAGCCGGTCCGCTGGTGACGCGGGTTGCCGGGATTGCGCGGGCTGCGGGCCCTGGGCCGGTCCGCTGGTGACGCGGGCTGCCGGGATGCTGGTGACGTGGGCTACCGGGGTTCGCGGGCCGCGAGTCTGATCAGTTCCGCCCGGGACGTGACGTCGAGCTTGGTGAAGACCTTGCGCAGGTGGTAGTCGATCGTGCGAGGGCTCAGGAACAGCTGGGCCGCGACCTCGCGGTTGGTGGCACCCTCGCCGACGATGCGGACTATCTGCACCTCTTGCGGGGTGAGCTGGCCGACCGTGCCGGGGTCGCGCTTGCGCGCGGTCTCGCCGGTGGCCCGCAACTCGGCGCGGGCCAGCCCGGCCCAGACCGGCAGGCCGAGCCGTTCGAACTGCTCGTGGGCGGCGCGCAGGTGCACCCGCGCGTCGCTGCGCCGCCGGCGGCGCCGGAGCGCCTCGCCGTACAGCAGCCCGGTGCGCGCCGCGTCGAAGGGCCGGCCGCCGGGTGGGTGCAGGGCCACCGCCTCGGCGAAGTGGCTGTCCGCGTCGGATCCCGTCGCGAGCAGGCCGTGGCAGCGCGCCACCAGGGCCCGGCCCCACCCGGATCCGGTGTGCGCCGTCCAGGCCGCCAGCCGCTCCAGCGCCTCGCGGGCCTCCGCCTCGCGGCCGGTGCGGACCGCCGCCTCGACCAGGTCGGCGGCGGAGAAGACGCCCACGATGGGGTGGGATTCGCCGCGCCCGGCGGCGGCGAGCGCGATGAGCCGGTCCCGGGCGCTCTCCGGACGTCCCGCGCCGAGGTCGAGCAGGGCCAGCGACCACGACGAGATACCGGCCGCCGGGCCGAGCCGGTGCCCGATCGCGTGCGCGTGGGCGGCCGCGGCCTGCTCCCGGCAATCCTGCTCCCGGCCGTGCACAGCGGCGATCCAGGCCAGGACGCCGCGCAGGTGGGCGGCGGGGTTGTCCTGCCCGGTCTCCACCGCGATCCGCAGCCCCTCGGTCGCGTTCGCCGTGGCGGCGCTGAACCGGCCCGTCCACGCCTCCAGCGAGGAGAGCGGCGCCAGCAGCGCCGGCAGCATCGCGGCGGCACCCGCCGACCGGGCCCGGGCGACGGCCGTCGTGAACAGCCCGATCGCGACGGCGTCGTCGCCGAGGAACATCGCGCCCGCGGCGGTCAGCATGACCGCCCGCAGGTCCCCGGAGCTCGCGGCCCGGCCGACGACGGCCCGGAGGCGGACGACGGCACCGGCCGTGTCGCCGCTCAGCAGCCGGTCGAGGCCGAGCACCAGCTCCGCGCTCAGCGGAACGGCGTCGTCGGGCGTGGGCAGGGCGGCCAGCCGCCGGCCGGCCTCGTGCAGGCCGGGCACGTCGCCGGAGAGCCAGGCGGCCTGGCCGGCCTCGGTGAGCATCCGGGCGGCCCGGACCGGGTCGAGGGCGACGATCGGCTCGGCGCCGGCGACCAGCATCGCGTACGCCGTGGTCGGCTCGCCGCACGCGGACTCGATCGAGCCGCGCAGATGCTCCACCTGCGCCCGCGGCAGCGCCGTCGGTGCCAGCGCGCCGGCCCGGTCGAGCAGCGCCCTCGCCCGGTCGGGCAGCCCGGCCTGCCAGGCGGCGTCCGCGGCCTCGGCCAGCCGTGAGCCGCGCTGCTCCGGCGCGGTGGTCAGCGCGGCCGCGCGTTCGTAGGCGGTCGCCGCCGCGGCGTGACCACCCCGGTGCCGGGCGCGGTCGGCCGACCGGTGCAGCTCCGCGGCGACCGCATCGTCCGGTCCGAGCGTCGCCGCCGCCAGCAGCCAGGCGCGCCGGTCGACGTTGTCGTCCCCGTCCAGCGCCGTGGCGAGCGCCTGCTGAACCGCGCGCCGCTGCCAGAACGTCGCACCGCGATAGACCGCCGTGCGGACCAGCGGATGACAGAACGCCAGCGTCCGGCCGTCGACCCGGATCAGGCCGGCCTGCTCGGCGGCGTCGATGGCGCCGTCGGCCACGCCGAGCGCGGACGCGGCGCGCAGGACCACGCCGAGGTCGCCGGTGTCCTCGGCGGCGGCGGCGAGCAGCAGCGTCTGGGTCTGCTGGTCGTGGCGCCGTACGCGATCGAGGAACACCTGCTCGACCTCGGCGCTCACCGGGAGCCGGTCGGGCAGCGGCTCCCGGCCGGCGAGCTGCTCCGCCGACAACGACGACGGCAACTCCAGCAGCGCGAGCGGGTTGCCGGCCGTGCTGGCCACGAGGCTGTCGCGCACCGGGACGGGCAGGTCGGCGCCGGAGCCCTCGGCGAGCAGCGCGCCGGCCGCCGCCAGATCGAGACCGGTGATCGGCACCTCGGTCAGGCCGGGCGCGGCGAAGCCGGCGGCCTCGCGGTCGCGGGCGGCGAACAGGATGACCACGCCCTCCGCGTCCAGCCGGCGCGCGGCGAACGTGAGCGCGCCCGCCGAGGCGCCGTCCAGCCAGTGCGCGTCGTCGACGAGGCAGAGCAGCGGTCCCTCCTCGGCGGCCTCGGCGAGGACGCTCAGCACCCCGAGCGAGATGAGAAACCGGTCCTCGCCGTGGGCCGGGCCGATCCCGAACGCACCCCGCAGGGCTGCCCCCAGCCGGGCGGGTACGGCGTCGAACAGGCCGGCGAGCGGGCGCAGGAGCTGGTGGACAGCGGCGAACGCGAGCTCCGACTCCGACTCGATGCCGGTGCCACGCAGGATCCGCATGCCGGCGGCGCGCTCCGCCGCATACCCGAGCAGGGCGGACTTGCCGATGCCCGCCTCGCCGCGCAGCACCAGGACACCGCTTCGCCGGCGGTGGGCCGCGCCCAGCAATTCATCGATGAGCGTGCACTCCCGCACTCTCCCGTGCAGCATCTTCCGATGCTACCGAGCCGCGCCGGACCGGTGACTTCGCTGATTCGAGGCGCCCGGCGCCGCGGGCAGGCTACGGGGGTCAACTCGACTCTTGGAGGAAGCCATGAACTCCGCCGATGTCATCGTCGTCGGTGCCGGTCCGACCGGTCTCGCCCTCGCCTGCGAGCTCGCCCTCGCGGGTGTCCGGTGCCGCGTGCTGGAACGCCGCGCCGAGGAACCCAACATCACCAGGGCCTTCGCCGTCCACGCACGGACCCTGGAACTGCTCGACGCCCGCGGGCTCGCCGACGAGGTCCTGCTGCACGGCGTCCGCGTGGACAGCGTGGCGCCGGTGCCCGGCTCGTCGCTCGACCTGGGCGTGCTCGGCAGCCGCTATCCGATGATCTTCATCGCCCCGCAGAGCGGCACCGAGCGGGTGCTGCGGGCCCGCGCCGAGCGGCTGGGAGTGGAGATCGTCCGAGGCGCCGAGGTGCTCGGCATCCGGCAGGACGACGCCGGCGTCCGGGTCGAGGTCGGCGGCGCGCAGCCCCGGACCGAGCGGGCCCGGTACGTGGTGGGCTGCGACGGTGCCCACAGCGCGGTGCGCCGGCTGATCGGCGTGGAATTCGCCGGTCGGCAGTACGAGACGCACATCCTGCTGGCCGATGTCCGGCTGGCCGAGCCGCCCGCCGAGGCCATGTTCGCGCGTACCGGCACCGACGGTGCGGTGATCTCCGTGCCGTTCGGCGACGGCTGGTTCCGGGTCATCGCGTGGGACCGGCAGCGGGACCGGGTGCCGCTCGCCGAGCCGGTGACCTACGACGAGATGCGGGACGCGTTCCGGCGGATCGCCGGCAGCGACCTCGGGATGGGCCAGCCGCGGTGGAGCACCCGCTTCCTCAGCGAACGCCGGCAGGCCGCCCGGTACCGGGTCGGCCGGGTCTTCCTGGCGGGCGACGCCGCCCACGTCCATTCCCCGCTCGGTGGGCAGGGTATGAACACCGGCATCCAGGACGCGATGAACCTCGGCTGGAAGCTGGCGGCGGCCGTGCACGGCACGGCCGCACCGTGGCTGCTGGACAGCTACGAAGGGGAACGGCATCCGGTCGGCGAGCGGGTGCTGAAGCTGACCGACACGTTCAACCGGCTCGTGCTCGGCCAGTCCAAGGTGCGCAACGCGCTGCAGGCGCTGGTGATCCGCGCGATCCTGCGGTTCCCCCGCAGCCGGCTGGCGATGGCCGAACGGATCAGCGGCATCGGCATCGGCTATCCCGCCCGGTCCGGCGCCGACCACGCCTGGGCCGGGCGGCGGATGCCGGACCTGGACTGCGCGGGCACCCGCCTGTACGAGCACCTGCGAGACGGGCGGTTCGTCCTCGTGACCCGCGACCCGTTCACCCTCGACGGCTCGCCGGCCGTGCGCGGGGTGCGGTCCGCCGCGCTGTCCGGGCCGGCGATGGTGCTGGTCAGGCCGGACGGATACGTCGCCTGGGCGAGCGAGGAACTGCTGACCGCGCCGCGCACGTCGGCCGCGATCGCCGAGTGGTGCGCGGAACCGGTGAAGCAGGACCGGCCGGCCCGACCGCGGGGTTGACCTGGAGCGCGCTCCAGGTCCTAGCGTCGTCGGCATGGAAACGATCGAACTGGGCACCACCGGGCAGCAGGTCAGCCGGATCGCGCTCGGCGCGATGCAGATGGGCAACGCCACCGACGAGCGGGATTCGGTCCGCATCCTGGACCGCTACCGGGAGGTCGGCGGGTCGTTCATCGACACCGCGGACTGCTACGAGTGGTGGGCGACGCGGGACAGCCGGGGCGGCGAGAGCGAGGAACTGCTCGGCCGCTGGCTGCGCCACGGCGGCCGGCGCGACCAGGTGTTCCTGGCGACCAAGGGCAGCGCGCTGCCGGAGTACGCGCCGGAGCTGTGGGCGGCCGACGGCACGCCGAACTGGGAACTGGCCCGCCGCACCTTCGCGGGCGCGGGCGGCGACACGCTGCGGCACGCCCTCGACGGGAGCCTGCGGCGGCTCGGCACCGACCACGTCGACCTCTACTACGTGCACGTGGACGACCTGGCCACCCCGCTGGAGGAGACCCTGGAGGCCCTGGCGGGCCTGGTCCAGGCGGGGAAGATCCGATACCTGGGCTGGTCGAACGTGCGGACCTGGCGGTTGGAGCGGATCCGGCAGCTTTGCGACCGGTACGGCTGGCCGGCCCCGGTCGCCCTGCAGCAGCAGCACTCGTACCTGCGGCCCGGCCCCGGCATCGACCGGGCGTCCATCACCAACGCCGAGCAGCTCGACTACCTCGGCGCGCACGAGGACCTGACGCTGGTGGCCTACTCGCCCATCCTCAAGGGGATCTACGACGACCCGGCGAAGCGGGCCGCGCACTGGATGATGGAGGCGTACGCCGGGCCGGACGCCGAGGCCCGCCTCGCGGTGCTGGCCGAGGTGGCCGCCGAGGCCGGCGTCACGCCGATCCAGCTGGTGCTGGCCTGGCTGATGCGGCAGCCGCCCCGGACGATCCCGCTGGTCGGGCCGCGCACGCCGGACCAGTTCGAGGCGGCGCTGCCAGCCCTGGACGTGAAACTCGACGAGGACCAGCTGCGCCGGCTCAACGCCGCCGGAGGTTAGGATGCGGCATGGACGAGCTCTCGCTGCTCGACACCAACGGCATCCTGCGCCAGCCCTGGATCAGGCCGGAGCGGACCAGCGCGGGCCTGGGCTGGTCCGGCCTCTACGTGTCGACCCAGCGGGAGCAGCCGTACCGGGCGGCCTTCGACGGGGCCCGTAGCCATCTGGTCATCCTGCATCTGGACGGGCCGGTCACCGTGCGCCGTGGTCACCTGGGCCTGACCTCGGCGCGCACGGTCGCCCCCGGCGGGTTCTTCGTGCACCCGGCCGGCAAGGACCTGACCGTGGAGCTGGGCGGCCCGCTCGACACGGTGCACGTGTATCTCGACGATGCCGTCCTGCAGCAGGGGCAGGACGGGCCGCCGGTCGAGCTGGCCGAGGAGCTGGGCGTCGCCGACCCGCTGCTCGAGCAGCTGGTGCTGGCGCTGGACGGCGTGCTGCGCCAGTGGGAGCCGTCCGCGCGCACCTATGTCGACCAGGTCGGCAGCCTGCTGGCCGGGCAGCTGGCGCGCCGGCACGGCACCCGGCGGCAGTCGGCCCGCCCGGACGACAGGGCCCGCTCGGCCGGGCTCAGCGAGCGGCAGCTGACCCGGGTCCGCGAGCTGCTGGCGGAACGGCTCGGCGAGCCGGTCCCGCTGGCCGACATGGCCGCGGCGGCCGGGCTGAGCGTCAGCCACTTCGCCCGCCAGTTCAAGGCCCGGGTCGGGCAGGCGCCGCATCAGTATCTGCTGCGCATGCGGCTGGACGCGGCCGTCCGGCTGCTGCGCACCCGGAGCATGCCGATCGCCGCGGTCGCGGACCGCTGCGGCTTCACCCACCAGGAGCATTTGACCCGGGTGATGCGCCGGCATCTGCAGACCACTCCCGCAGCGGTACGGCGCGACGCCTGAGCTAGCGCCGTGACCACGAACGTTCACGGTGTTGGATGAGACGCCGCTGGGGCTGACGGCCGGGCGGCGTCGCGGGAGTCAGGCTGTTGTTGACGCTCACCGCCGGTCATTGTTCGTAGGTTGGAAGGATCTTTCCGTTGCGCACGTAGGTGAGCGCCGCGGTCGCCTCGTAGGCGTGTACGGCTGAGGCGTACGTGGGAAGCGCGGTCGACAACTTCGCGACGGCGTCGCCGGCGAAGAATGCCCGCAGGGCGTCGGCATCGGTGAAGCCGAGCATCAGTGAGGCGTGGAAGCGCTGGTCGGTGGGGTTGTCGTGGGCCACGTTCGGGGTGTCCCAGAGCTTCTGGCTCCAGGGCATGAACACCTGGGTCCGGAGTTCTTTGAGTGCGCCGGTGTCCGCGATGCCGGGGACGAGCACCTCGTTGAGGAACTTGCGGAAGGCGCCGGTGCTGACGTCGTCTCTTCTCCTGAGGTAGATGAGGGTGTGGGCCTGCGCCTTGTCGCCGGGGTTCGCGACGTCGTACCAGCGGGCGGAGTGCGGCGGCCCGGCGTAGAGCAGGGTGCGCCGGAACACGTTGACTTCATCTTGGTAGGCGAGTTTGGTCTGTTTGCGGCCCCAGAGCGGAGACACGACCGAGGCGAAGGTGACCTCGGCGAGTCCGTCGACCTTGCGGTCGGCGGGGATGACCGTCTCAACTCCGTCGACGGCCGGCCACAGTCCGGGGTTGGTCTCGGCCAGGTGAATCTGCCGGTACTCGTCGAATCCCGGCGTCGCAGTGATGATCTTGGAGTGGGGGCCCTTCCAGTAGTCCATCCCTTGCTGGCGGGGCTGGTCGGTGCGGATCCACAGCAGGATCGATGAGACGAAGGGCTTGTTGACATGGGTCGGTGTCTGGGTCATTGCCCGGCTCCTAGAGGTTTTGGTGCAATGGTCAGGTGATCGCCGAGGGGACCACCTGCTCCGCCGCGATCTATTGCTCGAGGAATTCGAGGGCTTTGGCGACGAACTGGTCGTGGAACTGGAAGATGCCGCCGTGCCCGGCGTCGGGGTAGATCACCAGGTCGCTGTCGGGCAGGCGGCGGGCCATGTCGACTGAATTCGAGGTGGGCACCATCCGGTCGGTCTCGCCGTTGGCCACGAGCACCGGCTGGCGGATGACGGACAGGTCGTGCGGGCGTTCCAGTCCCCAGGCGTGGATGGCGGCGAGCTGGGAGAAGTACGACTTGAGCGCGATCGGCTTGTCCCGGTTGACTGTGCGTTCCTTCAATCGGGCCAGGAACTCCTTACCGGCCCGGCGGCCGTTGGGGGTGCGGGTGAAGAAGAGGAACTGCTTCGGGTCCTGCAAAGTCAGCAGCGCCCGGACGGTGTCGAAGTGCGAGAGCTTGGTGACGTTCTTGATGCCCTCACCACCGGCGGGGCCGGTGCCGGCCAGGATCAGCTTGCGGAACAGCTGAGGGTCGCTCTGCACCATCACCTGGGCGATCATGCCGCCCATGGAGAAGCCCAGCAGGTCGACCTGAGTCAGGCCCAGCGCGTGGATGAACGTAAGAGCGTCGGCCGCCATCGCCTGGATGGTCTTCGGGGTGATGCCGGTGGAGGCACCGACACCGCGGTTGTCGAAGGCGATGACGTGGTGCTTGGTGGCCAGGCCGTCGACCACCCGAGGATCCCAGTTGTCCAGGACCGCGGCCAGGTGGGTCACCAGGACCAGCGGGATGCCGGTCTTCGGGCCGAGTTCGCGGTAGGCGAACTCGACGCCTCCGGCGGAGATGGTACGGGTGGGCGCGTCCTTGTACGACTTCACTATGCCGTGGCGGGCTTCCATGGCGATCTCCTTTGTCGGGCGTTGCGGGTGGGGCGGCTGAGCGCGCCCCAATGCTCATGGAAGTATGGTCGTAATATGATCGTTCCGCAAGACCCGGGGAGCTCATCAGATGAAGCGAGCAGGCGTGCGGGGGCGTTGATCGCGAGAGCGGCACAGGCCGCCGCAGCCGGTCTGCAGGTAACGCTGCCGGTAGGTCTGCGTGGGCAGTCGCACCTCGAACTGGATCTGGACCGCCGCCACGGCGGCGGTCGTGGCGGGGATCAGCAGAACGGCGGCTGCGGACACCAGCGGGATCCATCGGCGGGCCCTCGTGCGGGCTGTGTGTGGTCTGGCATCCGAGCCTCCTCGACGAGCGGGGGTCAACGTACGACGAATCTGTGTCGACGGTCAACGAGTCCGTCAAATGATCGGGATGCTGACGGCGATCGGCGCCGCGGCCTTGCGGTCAGCGTGCTCGGCGCTGATGCGGTTCCACTCGCGGGTCGCGGCCGGCGGCGCTCACCGTCTTCCGCAGCCAGGAAGTCGTCCTGCCCGAGGCCAACCGGAGCCCGCTGGACGCCTGGGACCTGCCCGGTATCGCCGCGCAGTGCGACGAATTCAGCCAAGAATGGCGGTGGCTGGCGACGCCGCAGGGCGACCGGGTCCGCGGCGGCGAGGCCCTGGCCGCCAGGACCCGGCTGATGGACGCGTACCGCCGGTTCCCCGCCCTCGATCCGCAACTACCGCAGCACCTGATGCCCACCGGCTGGCCACGTGAACAGGCCAGACTCCTGTTCGAACGGGGCTACGACAGGCTGGGCGAGCGCCCCGAAGAGTGGGTACGGCGGATCCTCACCGCGTCGGGGCTTGACGTGCCCGCCGGCCTTGACCGGCGGAGGTGATGGATGGCGTGCCGGGTGGACGCGATGTCCAGGACTGCGGCGCGAGCGACCCCCCGGCCGGGGTGGTCGACGCACATCCGGTGCATGACGCGGGCACGCGAGACGCTGACACCCCCGCTCGGCCCGGTGCCCTATCGCCGGTCTTCGGTGCCGAGCAGGGTCAGGGCGCTTTGGACGCCCTGTTCGAGGACGATGTCGGCGAGTTGCTGGTCGGCCAGGGCGCGGGAGAGTTGCAGGGTGCCGACCATGAGGGCGTAGATGCTGAGCGCCTGCACGCGTGCCGAGCGCGGGTCGTGGGGTGCGACCCGGGCGGCGACGTCGTCGATGACGGTGAGCACCCCGTCGGTGTACGCGCGTCGGGTCGCGTCGGCGCTGCGGGCGATCTCGTCGAGCAGGGCAGCGGACGGGCAGCCGTGCTCGGGGCTGTCGCGATGCTGCACCGAGAGATAGGTGCGCAGGATCTGCTCGACCCCGGCATGGCCGGGCGACGCCGTCCCCAGCATCTCGCACTGCTCGCGGAGCTGGTCGGCGACCGCGGAGGCGACTAGGTCGTCCTTGGAGTCGAAATGGGCGTAGAACGCGCCGTTGGTCAACCCCGCATCCGCCATGAGCGCGGCGATCCCCGAACCGTCGATGCCGTCGGCCTTGAACCGGCGCCCGGCCGCCTCGATGATGCGCCGCCGCGTCGCCTGCTTGCGTTCTGGTCCGTATCGCACCCCGCACACTCCTTCACTCGTCCCGCCGGCGGCTGGGCGCCACCTCCGGGCCCCAATGAGCGTACGGCCATAATTTAATTTGTGCCAACCTCTTGCCGCCCGGGGCCCTCCCGTCTGCCCGCCGCGGCCGATACCCGTCCCGGCGTAGCCGATGGTATGACGTACATAATTTTATGGTCGAGGGCGACGTGCTTGACCGTCCTGCCGAGCGCTCGCCGTGGCGGCACGGCTCGTTGCCGGTGCGCCTCGGAACGTGCGCCGGTAGGCCACTGGTGTGACGCCGATGGCGGCGTGCAGGTGTTCTCGTAGCGAGGTGCCGCCGGCGAAGCCGACCTGGCCGGCGATGTCGTCGACCGGCAGGTCGGTGGATTCCAGCAACTGCCGGGCCCGGTCGACGCGTTGCTGGATCAGCCAGCGTCCGGGGCTCAAACCGACTTCTTCGGTGAAGCGGCGGGCGAAGGTGCGCAGGCTCATGTTCGACTGCTCGGCAAGGTCGCTCAGGGTCAGCGGCTGGTGCAAGTTCTGCAGCGCCCACTGCCGGGCGGCGGACGTGTCGTTCGCCGTTGCGTCGGGGACCGGGTGTTGGATGTACTGCGCCTGGCCCCCTTCACGCCACGGGGGCACGACGCAGGCGCGGGCGACCTGGTTGGCGATCTCGCTGCCGTGGTCCTTGCGGACAAGGTGCAGGCAGACATCGATGCCGGCAACGGCACCTGCCGCGGTCAGCACGTCGCCTTCGTCGACGAACAGGACGTTCGGGTCGAGTTCCACCTGCGGGTACCACTCCCGGAAGAGGCCCGTGGCGTGCCAGTGCGTGGTGGCCCGGCGCCCGTCGAGCAGCCCCGCCGCGGCCAGCACGAAGGCGCCGGTGCAGGTCGACACGATCCGGGTGCCGGGGGCCACGTACGAGAGGACTTGCGCCAGGTCGACCAGCGTTTCACGGCGGGGGTCGCTGGTGTAGAACGGTGGGATGATCACGGTGTCGGCGGTGCGCAACACCTCCGGGCCATGCTCGACGGTGATGGTGAAGTCCGCGCTGGTGCGCACCGGGTGACCATCGATGGTGCAGGTCACGACCTCGTAGCGGCCGTCCGCGGCGCCGAAGACGCGGTGGGGAATGCCCAGGTCGAACGGGTACACGCCGGGCGGGGCGAGGACAACGACGCGGTGCACCTTGGCCATGGCAGGATCCCGTCGAAAATTGGCGTTCATGCCATTGTAGTGGCCTGTGACGGCGGCCAGGCTGGGCCCATGACGGACACCGAAACCATGCGAGCCATCAGCCAGGACGTCTACGGCGCCCCCGACGTGCTGCGGGAGACCTGGCTACCCAAACCGGCGCCCGGGGTGAGTGAGATCCTGGTCGCCGTTCACGCGGCCGGGGTCAACCCCACCGACTGGTGGAGCCGGGCCCAGTCCACGCTCATCGCCCGGCTGCCGCTGGTGCTCGGCTGGGACGTCTCCGGCGTGGTCGAGGCCGTCGGCCTGGGCGTCACCGTGTTCAAGCCCGGCGACGAGGTCTTCGGCATGCTGCCCTACCCGGGCGGAGCCGGCTCGCATGCCGAGTACGTGACCGGGCCGGCCCGCGTCTTCACGCACAAGCCCGCCGGGATCGACCACGTCCAGGCCGGTGCGCTGCCGCTGGCCGCGCTGACCGCCTACCAGGCGCTGGTCGACACCGCCGGCGTCCGGGCCGGGCAGCGAGTCCTGATCAACGCGGCGGCCGGCGGCGTCGGTCACCTCGCCGTGCAGATCGCCAAGGCCCGCGGCGCGTACGTCATCGGCACCGCCAGCGCCGCCAAACACGACTTCCTGCGATCACTCGGTGCCGACGAGGTCATCGACTACCACAGCGTCGACTTCACCGAGGTGCTCAGCGACATCGACGTGGTCCTCGACCCGATCTCCCGTGACTCCGCCGGCCGCGCCCGATCCGTGGCCGTGCTGCGCCCGGGCGGCACCCTCGTCTCGATCCTTCCGGTACCCATCGACGCCGGCGAACTAGCGACGATCGCCGAGCGGGGGATCCGCTACGAGTCGCTGCTGGTCGAGGCCGACCAGGCCGGCATGCAGGCCATCGCCGCCCTGGCCGAGGCCGGCGCACTGCGTGCCCACGTCGAGGCCACCTTCCCGCTCGCCGAGGCCGCGAAGGCGCACGCGCTCGGCGAGACCGGCCGGACGAGCGGCAAGATCGTGCTGACCGTTCGAGACAGCAAGGCACAACTTGCCCAGCAACTGCTGCATGACGTGTTCGTCCTCGGTGACACGGCCATCGTCGATCGGGTCGTGCGGCCCGATTCTTACATCCAGCACAACCCCCTGGCGCCCGACGGAGCCGACGCCCTCAAGTACTTCACCGCCGGCATCCGAGAGCAGTTCCCGCAGGCCGCCTTCGAGCCCCGACGGGTCATCACCGACGGCGATCTGGTGCTGCTGCACTCCCGCTACGTCATGGTGCCGGGCACCGAGGGTCTGGCCATCTTCGACCTGTTCCGCTTCCAGGACGGCAAGATCGCCGAGCACTGGGACGTCATTCAGGAAGTGCCCGCCACCACGGCCAGCGGCAACGACATGTTCGCCACGCTCAGCGAGCCGCGGACCGACGCGATCGGGCAGCGCTGGTTCACCGCCTACCACAAGGAACTGGTCACCGCGTTCGTCGACCAACTGCTGGTCCGCAAGGACCTGACCGCCATCGACGCCTACGTCGGCGCCGACTACCACGAACACGACCCGAACAACCCCGGCGGCGCGGCCGGTCTCAAGGCCGGCCTGGGCAGCTACTTCGACAAGTTCCCGCAGCTGAGTGTCACACCGAAACGCGTTATCGCCGAAGGCGACCTGGTCGCCGTGCACAGCCACTACGTCGACACGCCGGGCGAGCGTGGCCGGTCGGTCTTCGACCTCTTCCGGGTCCGCGACGCCAGGATCGTCGAGCACTGGAGCTCCGAACAGGCCGTGCCCGAGACCGCCGCCAACGACAACACGATGTTCTGACAGCCGCCGGGGTCGGGGCGAATCGCGTCCGGCCCCATCGGGACACGTGGCAACTCAGGATGTGTTCTCGGCAGAGGAACTGGCGCGGCTCCGGGGCTTCCCGGAGATCAACCGGGCCGAGCTGATCCAGTACCTCACGTTGACCGGCGCGGACGAGGCGTTCGTGCGCCAGTTCCGGACCGGCCGCAACGTGCTGGGTGTGGCAGTCCAGCTGTGCACGCTGCCGTGGCGATCACGGCCAGCTCAGCATGCTGGACGCGTCGATGTCGTACCTGCGCCAGTTCGCCCCGGCCGTGCTCGCGGCGGTCCAGTTCGCCGGCGGGCCGGGCACCGAGCAGCTGCTGCAGGCGGTCAGTATCCTGGCCGGCCTGTCCGCGACCGGTGCCCGGAAGGTCCCGGCAGACGCGCCGGTCGGGTTCGTGCCGACGAAGTGGGCCGGCTACCTCGTCGCCGCGGAGCAGGCCGGCGACGTCACCGCGTACCGCCGGTACTGGGAGCTGGCCGTGCTGGTCGGCCTGCGCTCCGGCGACATCTTCATGCCCGGCCCGCGCCGGTACGCCGATCCGGCGTCGTTCCTGCTCACCCCGCAGGCGTGGGCGCCGCAGAAGGTGGAGTTCTGCCACCCGGTCGGCAAACCGGTCGAGGCCGCTGCGGGTGCCGATCGCGTCGGTGCTGGTGGAGGTCGACGCCCGGACCTGGTTCACCGACCACCTGGTGCAAGCCGGCGGGAAGGTCGCCCGGCCGGTGGAGCTCAAGCGCAACCTGATGTACGTGATCATCGCGGAGGTTATCTGGAGCCGCTGTAAGGCTGTCCAGCACGTGCGTGACGCAGCTCGGAGATCCCCGGTTCTGCCTGGTGGACGTGGTTATCTGCCGCCGTCCAACACGCAGGTCTGCGGGAGGTTTGATGCTGGTTCAGCGCGTGGTCACAGCCGTCGCACGGCGCGAGTCATGGACGGTGCTCGGCGACGACGGAATCCCCGTCGCCCCGGTCGAGCGGTATCTGGCGTACCTGACCGATGCCGAACGGTCTCCGAACACCGTCAAGGCGTACGCCCACGATCTGAAGGATTGGTTCGACTTCCTCGCCGTCGGCGGTCTGAACTGGCAGGAAGTGCGGCTGGAGGACATCGCCGAGTTCGTGGCGTGGCTGCGGCGGCCGCCGGTCGCCCGGTCCGGCCGCGTGGCGGTGCTGCCCTCGGTCGAGCATCATTGCGCTGAGACGACGGTCAACCGGAAGCTGTCGGCGATCAGCGCCTTCTACCAGCACGCCGCCCGGCATGGCGTCGACCTGGGCGAACTGCTAACCACGTGGCAGCCGGCTGGTCGTCGTGGCAGCTCATGGCGGCCGTTCCTGCACCACATCAGCAAAGACCAGCCCCAGGCTCGACGGCTGATCAAGTTGAAGGCCCCGCGCAAGCATCCGCGCATCCTCACCGTGGGCGAGGTCCAGGCCATCCTGGACGCGTGCGACCGGTTACGCGACCGTCTGCTCTTCGCGGTGCTCTACGACACCGGCATGCGTATCGGTGAGGCGCTGGGCCTGCGCCACGAGGACTGGTCGGCGCCCGCACAGAAAATCGCGGTCGTGCCGCGGCTGAACGACAACGGCGCCCGCACGAAGTCCTGGTCGCCGCGCAGCATCCCGGTCAGTGCCGGGCTCGTGCGGCTCTACGCCGACTACATGCATGCCGAGTACGGCGACCTGGACAGCGACTACGTCTTCGTCAACTTGTGGGCCGCTCCCCACGGCCATCCGTTGACCTACACGGCCGTCTACGACCTGGTGAAACGCCTGCGTCGCCCGCACCGGCATCGACTTCGATCCGCACTGGTATCGGCACACCTATGCCACCCGGCTGCTCCGCGCCGGGACGCCGGTGGAGATGGTGAGCAAGCTGCTTGGTCATGCCTGCATCACCACCACGGCGGACACATATGGGCATCTCACCGCCGAGGACGCGCGCGAGGTGCTGGCCGCCGCCGGTTTCCTCACCGGACGTGAGGTGCAGTTGTGACCGCAGTTCCCGAACCGGTCGGCCCGCTTCATCCGGGCCTTCTCGGCAAGCTTTTGGCTGTCGTCCGGCCACAGTTCCGGGCTGACCTCATCGACATCGATCCCGGCGATCCGGTCTTCGGCGGGCCTCCCTGCCTGGTGCCCGGCTGTCCCCGCATCGGCCGCACCCGGGGACTGTGTCTCGGGCACCACAATAGGTGGTCCGCCGAGGGCAAGCCGGAGGTGCAGCAGTTCGCGGCGGCCACCACACCGCTGATGCGCGGGCACGTGGCACTACCGCCATGCCGGGCGGCCGAATGCCGTTACGGCCGGCGTCGTGGCGGGCTGTGCTCACGTCATGACTACGCCTGGCGAGAAGCCGGCCAGCCAGGCCTCGACGCGTGGTTGGCAGCACTCTCGGAACAGGCCGCCGCGACTGCTCCGGCGGCCTGCTTGGTCTCCTACTGCGATCTGTGGGCCCAGGGCAACGCGCCGCTGTGCGCCTCGCACGCCCGTCGCTGGTCAGCCCTCGGGAAACCCGGCCTCGACGAATACGTCCGCGCCTACGACGACGCGACCCCGGATCACGAGCGCTTGGACCTGCGCGGCCTGACGCCCGGGGTGAAACTCGAGATGCAATACGCCCTGCAGCGCCGCCACGATGACGCGAAAATCAAGACTCCGCCGACCAGAGCCCGGCACGTCGTGCGCTTCGTGGCCAGATGCAGAGTCCGGTCGCTGCTGGACTGGCCGGAAGAAACCTGGAAGCAGCACTTTCCCCGCAACGCCGATGGCACAGGCGGCTCGTCGGTGTCCTTGGTGATCTACGCTCGCCGGCAAGTCGAGGAGCTCCATCACGGCCGCGGCTGGAACATCGAATACCCGCGCGACGTCTGGCGTCTGCGCAACCTCGGTATCGACTCCCCGCACGCCCACCTGCGCTTCGACCGCATCCCCCAGCCCTGGCTGCGAGAGCTGGCCAAACGGTGGGTGCGGTGGCGGCTGGGTACCGGCATCTGCGGCGGCCAGGCGACCAAGTGCGTCAACGCGCTCACCCGCTTCGGCAAGTTCCTCGACACAAGTGGCGTCGACGCGATCGCTCACATCGACCGCGGCGTGCTGGAACGCTACCTCGCTCATCTGCAGGCCCTCGGCCACGGCGCCAAGAGCCACGGGGAGCTGATCGGCCTGGTCAACGCGTTCTTCCAGGCCATCCGCCAGCACGGCTGGAACGACTCGCTCCCCGTCGATGCGATGTTCTACACCGAGGACTACCCCAAGCGGCCTCAACGCCTGCCTCGTGCCCTGGCCGAACACGTCATGACGCAGCTCGAGCGCGGCGACAATCTGGACCGCTGGCCGGACCCGGCTGGCCGGCTGGTCACCGTCATCCTGATGCGCTGCGGGTTGCGGGTCGGAGACGCGTTGCGGCTGCCACTCGACTGCCTGGTCCACGACGCTGACGCCGCTCCCTACCTGCGCTACTTCAACCACAAGATGAAGAGGGAAGCGCTGGTGCCCGTCGACGACGAGCTGGAGACGGCGATCCGGGAACAGCAACAGCGCGTGGTGGACCGCTGGTCGCGAGGGCCGGTGCTGTTTCCGCAGCCCAGAGCCAACCCGGACGGCACCAAGCCGCTGTCCAGCTCGACCTACCGGCTCGCGCTGAAGCGGTGGCTCGCCGACTGCGAGGTACTCGACGAGCATCGCCGCCCCGTCCACCTCACGCCGCACCAGTGGCGGCACACGTTCGGCACCCGTCTGATCAACAAGGACGTCCCGCAGGAGGTCGTCCGGGTCTTACTCGACCATGAATCTCATCAGATGACAGCCCATTACGCCCGTATCAACGAGAAGACCGTGCGCCGACACTGGGACCGAGCACGGAAGGTCAACATGAAGGGCGAAACCGTCACGCTGGACCCGGCCGGTCCTCTCGCCGAGGCCGCGTGGGCGAAACAGCGGCTCGGCCGGGTCACCCAGGCCCTGCCCAACGGCTACTGCGGCCTGCCGCTGCAGCAGACCTGTCCGCACGCCAACGCCTGCTTGACCTGCCCGATGTTCGTCACCACCGCCGAGTTCCTACCGCAGCATCGCACCCACCGCCAGCAGGTCGTCCAACTCATCTCCGCCGCAGAGGCCCGTGGTCAGGCCCGAGTGGTGGAGATGAATCAGCAGGTGCTGGGGAACCTCGACCAGATCATCACGGTTCTGGACGGTAAGCCCGAGCAGGACGAAGGCAGGGGGGCCGATGCGAGCTGACAACTCCCACCACGTCATCGCCTCTGCCCGGCGCCGGGCAGAGGCCACCCACCGGCGTGCTGCCGCCGCGCTGCGGCGCATCGACACCGCCCGCACGCCGGTCTCGTTCGAGGCGGTCGCCCGCGAAGCGGGCGTCTCTCGTTCCTGGCTTTACTCCCAGCCGGACATCCGCAGCGAGATCGAGCGTCTTCGGGGCCGCCAGCAGCCCAACCGGCGGCAAGTACCCGACCGGCAACGCGCTTCCGACGCATCGCTGCTGAACCGCCTGCAGGCGGCCACCGAGCGCATCCGGCATCTGGAGAACGACAACAGACGGCTGCGACTCGCCCTCGCCGAAGCCCTCGGCGAACAACGCGCAGGCAGCAGCGGCCGACTGCGGCCGGTTACCCGATCCCTAGGAAACTGACGCGGATCGCGGCGTGTGCGGAGACGTGATCACCCGCACCGAGACGCCTCAGATGCCGTTGCTGGAGTCCTTCAGGCTGGCCATCATTCGCCGATGGGGGAGCATGATCTGTCGGCCGAGCGGGGAGCCTCAATGAATCTGGATCCGACGCTTCAGCGTCTGCTGGATGCCCTTCAAGGAAGCATTGGTATCGCCCAACGGGAGAGGGTTGCCGGCGAACTGCAGGTCAGGCCGACCGATGATGGTGGTATCGCACTGTATTTTCATCCCAGCCGCGTGGAGATCGTTGTCGACCGGCACCGTCTTCAAGGCATTTTGCGCGACGTTCCGGGCGCCGTGCCGCCGCCTGTCAACAACAACGATCCGTACCCCTTCGTGAAGATCGCCGCAAACGTTGTTGAGGGTAGCTTCGACGCGGTGCTTAGCTGGGCTATCGAGGCAGTGAAGCTGCGGTCCGCCGGTCGCCGAGGAGTCATCAAGGACTCGCGGTCAACTTCAGCCGACGCCAAGCCGCAGACTAAGTGCCCCCGCTGCAACCAGTACGTCCTCTTGGCGAACGGGGAATGCCCTGGGTGCGACAACTGAGGACTACCAGCTGCGCTACCTCAACACGCCGGGAAATTGTACTTCAGCGATGCTTAGACCGCGCTTAACAGTGCGTCAAAGACACTGACCTCAACGCGGATCCGCAGGTCAGATCCAAGGTCAAATCCCGGGCTCTAGATAACGGAGGCCACGAACATGGGTCTGTCCGCGATGGCCGAGTCCTGCGGGGTGCCGTACGACGTGCTCGCCTGGACCGCCGAGTGGTACTTCCGGCCGGAGACCCTGGAAGCGGCGAACGCCGCGGTGGTCAACTGTCACCACCGGCTCGTCCTCGGGCGGACAGCGGTTCCGGTCAATGGCAAGAGCATCACCGCCCGGCACCTGTCGCGGTACTTCGCCCGCGGGCAGGGCGTCTCCACCTACACCCACGTCTCCGACCAGCACTCGACCTTCGACACGAAGGTGATCGTGGCGACCGCGCCCGAGTCGCACTACGTCCTCGACGGGCTGCTCGGCAACGAGACCGACCTGCCGGTGTTCGAGCGCGCCACCGACACCCACGGCGCGACCTTGGCGAACTTCGCCCTGTTCGACCTGGTCGGCAAGCAACTGTCCCCGCGGATCCGGGACCTTGGGAAGATCACCCTGTACCGGACCGGGCCCCGCGCGGACTTCCTGGATCGGTACCCGCGGGCCGGGGCGCTGCTGACCCGGCGGCTGGGCACCCACTCCGTCGACATTGACGGCGAACTCGCCCAGCTCGACACCGACGGCTACCGGCCGTTACGGCGGGATGGCACCGCCGCAGCGATGAGTTGACCCTGGTGCCGGTCGTCGGCGCAGGCTCCTAGGTTCGCGAGGATTCCATGCCTGTCTGGGTCGCGTCGCTTCCCCAGCTGGCCAGTAGGCGCAGACCGTCTGCTGAGGGCGACTGTGGTGCGGCGTGGTAGGTCAGCAGCGTCTGGTCGGGGTCGTCGGTGACGAAGGTGTCGATGTGCAGGTCGAGTTCCCCGACGAGGGGGTGACGTAGACGCTGGAGGCCGTGGCACTTGCCTCTGACGTTGTGGGTGGCCCACAGTTGCCGGAACTCTTCGCTCTTGACGGACAGTTCACCGACGAGGGCGGCCAGCTGGGGGTCGTTCGGGTGGGCGCCGGCGTCCATGCGCAGCTGGCTGACGGTGTCGGCCGCCTTCTGCTGCCAGTCGATGAACAGGTCACGGTAATCGGGCTGCAGGAAGAGGATCCGCGCCCAGTTACGTTCTTGCACCGGTAGGTGCGACCAGTCACCGAGCAGCGCCGCGGCCATCCGGTTCCAGGCCAGGATGTCCGAGCGCCGGCCGATGACCATCGCGGGGATGCCGTCCATGGCATCCAGCAGGGTGCGGACCGTGCCGCGTGCCTGCTGCCGGCGGGCCACCGGCCGCCGGTTTTTCGGCTTGGCGAGGTGGGTGAGGTGGGCGTGTTCGGCGCCGTCGAGGCGCAGCGCGCGAGCGATGGCGTTGAGGACCTCGGCGGAGACGTTGCGGCCGTCGCCCTGTTCCAGGCGGGTGTAGTACGCCACCGACACCCCGGCCAGCTGCGCCAGTTCCTCGCGGCGCAGCCCCGGCACCCGGCGACGCCGCCCGAACTCCAGGAGCCCCACGTCCTGGGGCTTCAGCCGGGCCCGCCGGGTACGCAGGAACTCGCTGAGCTCGACACGCGGGTCCAAGGCGCCGGCGGCGGGCTCGCGCACCGGTTCGGGGAGTGCGTCCATCACTTGAGTATCCATGGGCGGACGCACCCTAACCTGACCCTGCCAGTAGTAGGACCAGCGGACGTACGCAAGGTCGTGGCCTGGGTGAATGCCTGATCGCCCGGCAAGCTGGCGGCGACACCCAACTACCCGGCACTGCCCGCAGATAGCCCGTGATCTGAAACAGATCCTCACTGCGAGCGTGGCGAGGCGAGACGCGGTGTTCGGGCCGCAGGCCGGATTAGCTCCGGTCGAGTCATGTGTGCCTGGCGCGGCCCTCTCACGAGATGCGAGCCCTCGGGCGAACCGGAGGAACGAGCGGTGGAGATCGAACTGCAGATCAACGGATCGGCCCGGCGGGTGGACGTCTCGCCGCAGGTGAGCCTGCTCGACGCGCTGCGCGAGTATCTCGGCCTGACCGGCACCAAGAAGGGCTGTGATCAGGGCGCGTGCGGGGCCTGCACGGTGCTCGCCGACGGTCGACGGATCAACGCGTGCCTCGCGCTGGCGGTGCAGTACGAGGGCCGTGAGATCACGACCATCGAAGGGGTCGACCACCCGTTGCAGCAGGCGTTCGTCCGCACCGACGGGTTCCAGTGCGGTTACTGCACGTCGGGCCAGATCTGTTCGGCGATCGGCATGCTTGCCGAGCACAAGGATGGTGTGCCCAGCGCGGCGACCGAGCACCTCGCCGCCACGAGCGGGGAGCTGGACGACGACGAGATCCGGGAACGGATGAGCGGGAACCTGTGCCGCTGCGGCGCCTACAACGGCATCGTCTCGGCGATCAGGGAGGTCGCGAAGTGAAGTCCTTCGGCTACCTCAGCGCACCTGACCTTGACACGGCGCTGCGCACGATCGCGGACCACGACGACGTGAAGCTTCTCGCGGGCGGGACGAACCTCGTCGACCTCATGCGCGAGGGGATCGAACAACCGTCGACGGTCGTGGACATCACCCGGCTGCCGCTGACCGGGATCGAACAATTGCCGGAAGGCGGGATCCGTATCGGTGCGCTGGTGAGCAACAGCCGGCTCGCGACGGACCCCGTGATCAGGACCCGCTATCCCGTGCTGGCGCGGGCGATCCTGCTCGGGGCGTCGGCCCAGTTGCGGAACATGGCGACCGTGGGAGGCAACCTGCTGCAGCGCACCCGCTGCATGTACTTCTACGACGACGCCGCCGCCTGCAACAAGCGCGCACCCGGCAGCGGCTGTGCCGCGATCGGCGGATTCTCCCGCGGCAGCGCCGTGCTGGGGGCAAGCGAGCACTGCACCGCGACCCACCCCTCGGACATGGCGGTGGCGCTGGTGATGCTCGACGCAGTCATCGAGGTGCAGAGCCTGCGCGGCACCCGGCGCATCCCGATCGCCGAGTTCCACCGGCTGCCCGGCGACACCCCCCACATCGAGACGGTGCTGGTCGCCGACGAGCTGATCACGGCCGTCGAGCTGCCGCCGGTGCCGGTCGCGGCGAACTCGCACTACCGCAAGGTACGCGACCGTGCGTCATACGCATTCGCCCTCGTCTCGGTCGCTGCCGCACTCGCCGTCGACGACGGGACGGTCACCGAGGTCCGGCTCGCGCTCGGCGGGGTCGGCACCAAACCGTGGCGCGCCTCCGAGGCCGAACGGGCGCTAATCGGCAGACCGGCGACCGAGGAGACCTTCGGGCACGCGGCAGACGCCGAACTCGCCGCCGCGGTGGGCGGGCCGCAAAACGGCTTCAAGATCGAACTCGCGCGCCGCACGATCGTGGCGACGCTACGGCAGCTGCTGGCCGAGAGGAGCGCGGCATGACCACGATCGGACAACCGCTCGACCGTGTCGACGGCGGCGTCAAGACGACCGGTGCCGCCAAGTTCGCCGCCGAACACTTCTATCCCGGCCTCACCCACGCCGTCATGGTGCACGCCACCATCAGCCGTGGCCGGATCACCGCCCTGCACACCGACGAGGCGAGTGCGGTGCCGGGCGTGATCGCCGTGCTCACCCACCGCAACGCGCCGCCGCTGAAACCGGCGCCCAAGCCCGGCACGTTCAACTTCAGCATGTTGTTCTCCGGTACCTCGGTGAACTACCTGCAGACCGACGAGGTGCATTGGGAAGGGCAGCCGATCGCGGTGGTCGTCGCGGAGACCTCCGCCGCCGCCCGGGAGGCTGCCGGGCTGGTGCACGCCGAATACACCGTGACCAAGGCCGTCGTGGACTTCGACGTGGCCGCGAAAGACGCCCGGCCGCAACCGAACAACTCGTTCTTCCCCCAAGGTGCCAAGCGAGGTGACGCGGAGGCCGCCCTCAAGGCTGCGGCGGTGTCGCTGGATCTGCGCTACAGCACCCCGCCGCACAATCACAACGCGCTGGAACTGCACGCCACCGTGGCCCTGTGGGACGGCGACCGGCTCACCATTCACGACGCGACCCAGTCCATCGACTGGTTCCGCACCCACCTCGCGTTGCGGTTCGGGGTTCCGATGACGAACGTGCGGGTGCTGGCGCCGTTCGTCGGCGGCGCGTTCGGCGGCAAGTTCGCGATGTGGCCCGGCACCATCCTCGCCGCGCTGGCCGCCAGGGCGACCAGCCGACCGGTCCGGCTGGTGCTCTCCCGGGAGGCGGTCTACCGCACGGTCGGCGGGCGTACCCCGTCGGTCCAGCGGGTCGCGCTGGGAGCGGACCGGGACGGCAGGCTGACCTCGCTGGTGCACACCAGTGTGACCCGCAACGGCCGGATCGGGGGCAATTACGAGCAGGTAACCGGCCCGGCCCAGCATCTCTACGCCGCCGAGAACATCCTCGCCCGGCACGACCGCGTGGAGCTCGATCTGCTGTCGACCACCTTCATGCGGGCGCCGGGCGAGGCGATCGGCACCTTCGCCCTGGAGTCGGCGATCGACGAACTGGCCTATGCGCTGGGCATGGATCCGATCGAGTTGCGCATGCGCAACGAGACCGCGGTCGACCCGATCGACGGCAAGAAGAAGTTCTCCCACCGCAGGCTGCGAGAGATGTACGCGCTTGGCGCGCAACGGTTCGGCTGGCAGGAGCGGAACCCGGAGGCGCGTGCGACGCGCGACGGCCGGTGGCTGGTCGGGACGGGCGTGGCAACGGCGTTCCACCCGGCGTTGACGATGCCGGTCAACGTCGCGGTACGCCTGTCGGCTGGCGGCAGTGTGCTGGTGCGCTGCGGCTTCCACGAGATGGGCATGGGCGCCGCCACGGCCCAGGCTCAGATCACCGCCGACGCGCTCGGGGTGCCGTTCGACGCCGTCCACGTCGAGTACGGCGATTCCGCGCTGCCGATGGGGCCGGCCGCCGCCTCATCTCTGCAGACCGCGAGCATCGCAGCCAGCGTGATCCAGGCGTGCGACGAGTTGAAGCGAAAGCTGAAGGCCATGGCCCGCAAGACCGGCGGCGGCAGCCATGAGGAGATCCTCCGGCGCGCGAAGGTGCCCCATGTCGAGGCCGCCGTCGGATCGGAGACGCGGCTCGGCCGGATCGCCGGGCGGGCACGGTTCCTCCCGGGCTTCCTGCTGGGAGCCCAGAGGTGGGTGAAGGCGGCCTCCGGTGTGCAGTTCTGTGAGGTACGCGTCGATGCCGAAACCGGGGAGACGCGGGTGTCGAGGTGGGTCGGGGTGTTCGACATCGGCCGGGTGATCAACGCGAAGACCGCGTCCAGTCAGCTGCGCGGCGGGATCGTGATGGGCCTGGGCATGGCGATGGCCGAGGAGACCCTCGTCGACCCGCGCACCGGGCGGATCATGAACCCGAGCCTGGCCGAATACCACGTACCGGTGCACGCCGACGTTCCGCCGATCGACGTGTCCTTCCTGAACGAACCGGATCCGAACATGCCGCTCGGGATCCTCGGCGCCGGCGAGGTCGGCATCACGGGTGTCGCTGCTGCCGTGGCGAACGCCGTCCATCACGCGACTGGCAAACGGGTGCGGGACCTGCCGATCACCCTGGACAAGCTGCTCTGACGCGATGGCCGTCGGGCCGGGCGCCGCGCTCGCGCCCTGCCCCGACGGCACCGCCGTCGGGGCAGGGCCCAGCGGCAGGGGGGAGTCGAGGACGCGCCAGAGCGAAACGGCCGCTGAGGTGGTCGGCCGCCTTCGTGCGACGTTCAACACCGGCGTCACCCGCGGACTGGACTGGCGCGTCAACCAGCTGCAGCGGCTGCGGGCCCTGCTGGTCGAGAACGAGCAGGAGCTGATCGAAGCGCTCTGGGCGGATCTGCGGAAGAACCCCGCCGAGGCGAAGACCCAGGAGATCGACTTCACCGTCGCCGACATCGACGAGACGCTGGCGAGTCTCGAGAGCTGGCTGTAGCCGCGCCCGGTGCAGGTTCCTGCCCACTTCGGTCCCACGACAACCGCTTACACCACGTACGACCCGCTCGGGGTCGTCCTGGTGATCGCACCGTGGAATTTCCCGCTGCACCTTCTCATCGACCCCATCATCGGCGCACTGGCCGCCGGAAACACCGTGGTGGCCAAGCCGAGCGAGATCTCGGTGCACACATCGGCGGTGGCCGCACGCCTGCTGCGACAGTACTTCGACGCCGACGTGCTCACCGTCGTCGAAGGGGGCGCCGAGGAGACTACGGCCCTCCTGGCACAACGCTTCGACCACATCTTCTACACCGGCAATGGCACCGTCGGCCGGATCGTCATGGCCGCAGCCGCCAAGAACCTCACCCCGGTCACCCTTGAACTCGGGGGCAAGTCGCCGGTCTTCGTGGCACCCGACGCCGACGTGGACGAGACCGCGAAGCGGCTGGTCGGCGCCAAATTCGGCAACGCGGGGCAGCAGTGCATAGCCCCGGACTATGTTCTGGCTGATCCTGCCACCGCTGCCGCACTGGTTCCCGCCCTCCGTGCGGCGGTCGAAGCCCAGTTCGGCACCAGCCCGCAGACCGCAGCCGACTTCGGCCGGATCATCAACGAGCCGCACTTCGACCGGCTCACCCGTCTGCTGGACTCCGGCCAGGCGGCGGTGGGAGGCCAGCACGACCGTGACGACCTGTTCATCGCACCGACGGTGCTCACCGACGTCGACCCCGCATCGCCGGTCATGCAGGAGGAGGTCTTCGGTCCGATCCTCGCCGTCGTCGAAGTCGAAGACCTCGATGCCGCCATCGCCTTCATCAACGAACGCGAAAAGCCCCTAGCGCTCTACGCCTTCACCACGTCCGAGCCCACCAAGTCGCGCCTCTTGAACGAGACGTCCTCCGGCGGCGTCGCCTGGGGCCAGCCGGTGATGCAACTGCTCATGCCCGGCCTGCCTTTCGGTGGCGTCGGCGAAAGTGGCATGGGTCGGTACCACGGCCGGTATTCCCTCGAGACGTTCAGCCACCTCAAGGCCGTCGCGGACGTACCGCTCAGCTAACCTCGCGCTTTCGGGAAGCAGGCTGTCCGGCGGGCGATCGGCCGACGAAGTGCCTCAGGCCGGCGAAAATGAGGATCGCTGAGACCGGACGGCGTGGACCCTCTGCGTCGTCATGGCACCGATGACCCGGGTCCGGGCCGGTTCCTCCGGCATTCCCGGGGATCTGATGGTCGAGTACTACCGGCAGCGGGCGAGCGTCGGGCTGATCATCACCGAGGGCACCTACCCCGACCACGCCTCGCAGGGGTATGTCAGTGAGCCGGGCATCGCCACCGACGAGCAGGCGGCCGGCTGGCAGCAGGTGTTCGAGGCGGTGCACGCCGAGGGCGGCCGCATCGTCCTGCAGATCATGCACGCCGGCTGCGGCACCCACCCCGACATCAACGGTGGCCGCCGCGTTCTCGCCCCCAGCACGATCGCCAGAGACGGTAAGACAGTCACCGAGAAGGGCGAGCAGCCCTACCCCGTACCGGAAGCGATGACCACCGCAGAGACGCAGGCAGCCCGGGAGGACTTCGTCACCGCGGCGCCCGACCGCGGCGACACTGGGCGCTAGCTGACTACAGCTTTGGCCAGCCGCCCAACGCGAGGTTCGCGACTTGCAGCAGCTCGGGGCGGGAACTACCACTCGCGGCCTGGACGGCGATCCCGTTGGCGACTGTCCTTAGGTAGAGCGCGAGAAGATGAGGATCGGTGGAAGGCGGAAGGTCGCCGGCGTCCACCGCCTGTTGAAACCGGCGCGTCAAGTGGGCTATCCCGTCCTCGCGCCATGCGATGAGCGCGTCTCGGACTGGGCGGCTCTCATCCCCGGTGGCCAACGCACCCTGCACGCCGAGACAGCCCGTGGGGAGTCCCGGCATGGTTGCCGCTTCGACCGCCCCGTGGAGCACAGCAGTAGCCACTGCGGCACTTGTGGGCTCTGCTAGAGCTCGAGCGAAGTAGGAGACCAAGCCCTCGGTGTACCGCTCCAGGGCCTTGTGGAAGAGGTCTTCTTTGTTACCGAACGCCCGATACAGGCCGGGGCGGCTGATACCCATCGCTTCGGTGAGGTCGTCAAGGCTGGCGCCCTCGAAACCCTTTGACCAGAACACCAGGACTGCACGGTCGAGTGCCTCGTCGATGTCGAACGCGCGAGGCCTGCCGGCAGGGGCCGGTGTCGTCGAGAACATTTCTTCATCCTAGCCATTGGGTACCGATCGGTACGGACGTGCTACGGTACTTCCGTACCAACCGGTACGCTATACGGAGAGGCGACATCGTGTCACAGACCGTACTCATAACTGGCGGAACCTCAGGCATCGGCTTGAGCCTCGCGCAATCCTTCGTGGAACTCGGGGCGTCTGTCGTCGTTTGCGGGCGTTCGCAGGCCGCGCTTGACCGATTCGCGCAGGCACACCCGCAGGCGCTGGCCGTGCGGGCTGATGTGACGAACGCAGCTGATCGGGCAGCGTTGTTGCAAGCAGTCGCTGATCGCTTCGGGCGTTTGGACGTGTTGGTCAACAACGCCGGTACGTTCGAGCAACGAGACTATGCCGCCGGCAAGAACCCCAATGCGACTCTCGATGACGAGGTGGCGTTGAATCTCACCGCCCCCATCCACTTGACGGGTGAAGTGCTCGAGCGATGGCCATCGCCCGACGCGATCGTCTTCATCACCTCGGGGTTCGCTTTGGTCTCGCCCACTCGCGCGCCTACCCACGGCGCGGTGAAGGCCGGCCTGCACGGCTTTGCGGATGGCTTGCGCCGTCAACTCGCCCCGCATGGTCACACCCATGTCCTCGAGGTCCTCCCACCGTCTACGGACACGCCCATGAATGCCGAAGCCACGGGGAAGAAACTGACTCCCGCGCAGGGGGCGGCGGTCACGATGAAAGCTCTCCGGCGGAGGCGGAACATGGCATTCCCCGGTCAGACGAAAGTCATGCCCGCCATGCTGCGCGTCGCGCCGGGCACCCTACGACGCGTCGTCGCCGAGCTCTGAACCGGTACCGCTCGAAAACTGGGTTCCGGGGTTTGAGCTGCGGTTCTGTGCGCGATCGGTCGCTCGGTGGGTAGCAGTCAGGTCAGACGCCTGGATCTGGAACCGACCGATCAGGCGGTGCTCTCGGCCACGTTCCTGACCAGACCTGACACCGCGAGTAGCAGAAGGCGCTGTCGGTGAGCGGCACGGAGGTGGAGCCAACGCGGAGCGAGGCGATCCTCGGCGTGAGCTGCGGTCCGGACCACCCACCCGCTGCGGCATCGAGTGTCTTGGAAGACCTGTAGATTTCGTCTATGGCTGGGCTGGTCGCTGGGCGCTATCGGCTGGAGCGGGCGCTGGGACGGGGCGGGATGGGTGCCGTGTGGGTGGCGCACGACTCGCTGCTCGGGCGGGATGTCGCCGTCAAGGAGATCTTGTTCCCGGCGGCCGGGCATGGGTCCGTCGATCCCGGGGATCCACTGATCAAGCGGGCTCTGCGGGAGGCTCAGGCGGCGGCCCGGCTGCGCCATCCCAGCATCGTCACCGTGCATGACGTGATCATCGAGGACGGGCGGCCGTGGATCGTCATGGAACTCGTCGGCGGGCAGTCGCTGGCCGACGAGATCCGGGCGCGCGGCCTGCTGACCGAACAGCGGACCGCCGAGATCGGGGTGCGCGTGCTGGACGCGCTCCGGGCGGCGCACCGCGGCGGGATCCTGCACCGCGACGTCAAGCCCGCCAATATTCTGCTCGACAGCGACCGGGTGGTGCTCACCGACTTCGGCATCGCCGCGATCGACGACGCCACGGCGCTCACCCGCACCGGGCAGATGGTCGGATCGCCGGCGTTCATGGCGCCCGAGCGGATCAACGGCGAGCCGGCCACGACCGCGACGGACCTGTGGGCGCTGGGTGTCACGCTCTACCTGGCGGTGACCGGACGCTCGCCGTTCCAGCGTGACGACACCCAGGGCACGCTCGCCGCCATTCTCACCAGCAAACCCGCCGCGCCCGCGCACGCCGGCCGGCTGTGGCCGGTGATCAAGGGACTATTGGAGAAGGATCCAGGCCGTCGGCTCACCGCCGAACCGGCCCTGAAGCTGCTTGCCGCCGTCGCACAGCGGCCCGCTCCGACCGCCGCGCAGAAGCGACGGCGCCGGCCACTGTGGTCCACTTCAGTGACCCTGGACGCGCCGCTGGCCACGATCGCGGCGACCACCGCGTCGGCTCCGCCGGTCGACATCGACACCATCACCGCGCTGGTGCCGCCCGAGCCCTCCCGACGGCGCCGGGCTTGGATCGGGATCGCCGCCGCCGGCGTCGCGGCCCTCGTCGTGACGTTTGCGGTCGTTGCGACGCGGTCGAGGGAAGAGCCGGAGGCCGCGCCCAGCCCGGCACCCTCCAGCGCGTCGGCCGAACCGTCGCGGGAGCAGTACCGCGGCGCGCTCCTCGGGCACGGCGAAATCGTGCTGGCCGTCGCGTTCAGCCCGGACGGTAAGACACTGGCCAGTGGGGCCAGTGATCGGACGATACGCCTCTGGGACACCGCTACCGGCCAGTCGGTCAGCACCATGAAAGAGCACCTGGATAGTGTGCTCGACCTGGCGTTCAGCCCGGACGGCAAGCTGCTCGCCTCCGCGGGACACAGCGACGACGCGTCTGTGCTGCTGTGGCAGACCGGCGCGTGGAAGCGCGTCGCCAAGCTCAACCCCAAGATCGAGTCGGTGCAGGCAGTGGCGTTCAGCCCGGACGGCGGAACCATCGCGGCCGGCGGGATAGGCGGGCCGGTGGTGCTGTGGGACGCCCGCACGCTGACCGAGCGGGCACGCCTGTCCGGGCATCGGAATGGCACGTACGACGTAGCCTTCAGCCCGGACGGCAAGACACTGGCCAGCGGGGGGAACGACGGCTCGGTCCGGGTGTGGAACGCGAGCAACGGACGGCTGGTCAAGGCCCTGCCCGGGCCCTCGCCGATGGGCGTGGCGTTCAGCCCGGACGGCAAACTGCTGGCTGCTGGTGGCACAGACGGTGAGGTGCGGCTGTGGAGCACCGTCGACTGGCGCGCGGGCACCGCGCTCACCAGGTCGGACGCTCTGATCGAGAGCGTGGACTTCAGCCGGGACGGCGGCTGGCTGATCGCCGGGACCGAGTCTGAGCTCGGGATGCCCGTGTGGCAGATAGCGACGGGCCGGTTGATCCGCACGGTGAATGTCAACGACGAGTGGCCGATGATCGTTCGCGTCAGCCCGGACGGCGCAAGCGTGGCGACCGGCACCGACCACCACCTGGTCCGGGTGCAGCCCATGACCGATTTCACCAAGGGCTGACGCCGCCGCACCGGAGCGGGTGCCCGGGGCGCCGCGTGCGTAGGGGGACTCGGACCGGATGTGAGGTATTGCGTTTCGGTGCCGCGTACGGCGGGATTGCTCTTGTCGTCGATGACGCGGTTGATCGTGCCCTGGCCGCCCAGGGACACCGTGATCATGTTGGTGAAGCGGATGCCCGGCTTGACCGGCACCTCGAAGGCTCACGCCTGTTGGTCGTTGACCGAGTCAGCCGCTTTGTAGACGCGCAGCCGCGCACCGAGCCGTTCATCCGATGCTCGCGCACCTGGCCACCGATCTTCCCCCTGCCCGCACAGATCACCGCCGTGATGCGCGGCGGGTCAGCCGGTGGCCGCCATGACCTGGCTGAGACGGCGCGGCCGAGGAGGAGGTCGGGGTGCGAGAGCCGACCGGCACGTCCGAGGGGTAGCTCGAACTTCAACAGTTCGTTATTCCCCGCGAGTTCGGAAAACCGACTGATTCTCAGCGGGAACCCGAGGGTGCGTCGTCGCCATCGCGCTGTCGCGGATCCGGGGGTTCGCGATGACTCCAGCCATCGGTGTGGCGATTGTGTCGCGTCAGGAAGCTGGTCACCGCTTGATGGAATTCGTCAGGGTTCTCGACCCAGGGCAGGTGACCGGCGCCGGCGAGGCTGACGCGTTGGGCGTTGGGCAGCGCTTGGTGCAGCGAGTCGACGGCCCAGCGAGGGCGGATGTCCTCGGTCCCGTGGACGATCAGGACGGGCAGTTCGAGTTCGCGGCAACGCGTCGCGAGGCTGTTGTGGCCGATTTCTTGCTTGACCTCGGTGTTGATGGCGGCGTTGCAGTCGTAGTTGATTCCCGGCCACGGCGTGGCCATGTGTTCGGCGTGTCGCAGCGCGGTGGCGGGGTCGGTGAAGTCGGCCGACCATTGCAGGATCGCCCACTCGCGGTCCTCCGCGGTCGTGCGGTCGCGGGCGCCGAGTGTCTCCCACCGGTCCAGGTGCTTCCCGAGCCGCAGCCGCAGGTTCTGCTTGTAGTGCGGGTGCCAGCCCCGGTCGGGATCGATGCCGGTTCCGGAGACGTAGATCAGGCTGCTGACCCGGTCGGGATGTTCGAGGGCGTACCGCAATGCCAGGTGCGCACCCCACGAGTGGCCGAGCAGGGTCATGCGCGGTCCGGCCGCCTGGTCGCGCACCGCGTCGAGGTCGGCGATGGATCGGGCGACCGAGTAGGGGCCGCGTCGCTCCGATCGGCCGCAGCCGCGCTGGTCCCATCGAACGGTCCGCGCGTGGTCGCGGAGCAGAGCGGCGACATCGTCGAAGTAGTCCCACAGCCCAGGTCCACCGTGGCAGAGCACAAGTGGTGGTCCATTCCCGGCCTCTTCGGCCCACAAGCGACAGTTGTCGTCGGCGATCACCTCAGGACTCATGACCGGGATTATGGCCGTCAACGTCGCGGTGCGGGGTTGACGGCGTGGGCGCTGTCAGGTCTTGGAAGGGTGCGGCTACGGCGACGCCGGCGCCGGGATCGAACGCGCGGACATCACGACGATGCTGACGGGCGGCAGGGTCTCGATTGGCAGGGTCAAACAGGTGTAAGGGCTGGCCATCGGGCATCGTGCAGCCCTTTGATTCGTCGGCGGTCATCGCGAGCGGCAGGGGAGCCGGTGCGAGATTGACACCTGCGGGCGACTTTCTGCGGGGCAGCCGCCTCCTAAAGCAAATGGAAACCGTTACTATTAACGGCGGCGGTTGCTGAGGGAGGTGCGCGCAGGATCGGAGTCACCGCAACGACGACCGGCGGGAAACGCGTCGCCCCGAAGGTTGCCTCCTGCGTCGATGCGTCGCCCGGAGCAGTCGGAACATCTGCTTAGGAATGCCCGGGCCGGATCGTGGCCATCGCATAATATCTATTGAAGGAGTTTGAACGTATGTCGAGCACTCGAGGAAAGGGCCAGGTCGCTACCGTGGAACCGGTCGTCACCGTTGCCACACCGGCGGATCTGGCGAAGGCCGAGCTGGTCATGCGGGAAGTGCTGCACCGGGACCTTGGCGGCTATCGCCCAGAGTGGCACCACGACCTCGACGACCTTGAAGCGGCCTACCTTGATCGGCCGGGGTGTGCCCTGTTCATCGCCTGGGACGCTACCGAGGTTCTCGGCACCGCCGCGGTCAAGCCTTGCGCGCTGGCGAGTCCGCCGAGCCCGCAGTGGCTCGCCCGCGAGTACAACCAGCCGGACGTCTGCCAGCTCGTCCGGGTCTGGGTCGCCGCCGGCGCCCGCCGCCGTGGCGTCGGTCGGGCCCTCGCCGAGCGGGCCATGACCTGGAGCGTCGGCCCCGGCGGATATCGCCGGATCTACCTGCACACCGACGCCAGCGTGCCCGGGGCGGAAGCGTTCTGGCGTACGCTACCGACCCGCGAGGTCCACGACGGACGACCCGATCCGTTCCACACGGTGCACTTCGAGATCGATGTCGACGCGCTGCCGCAGGCGTCCGGATGCTGACCGTATCGGTCACGCCCGACCGGGACGTGGACCCGACCGGTTCGCTGTGTCGCCACATCCTTGGCCTATACGAGCGGCTGCGCGCCCAGGCAAGCCTGGCCCCCTCGCCCGTGGTCGACGCGCTCTTCGGTGATCTGGTCAACGCGTGCGTTCACGCCGAGCCGGAGGAGGTCGCGTCTGTCCTGTCGGATCCGCGGATCCACCGGGTGCGGCCGGACCTGGTGCGGTTGTGTGCCGAGGGAGAGTCCCTGCTCGAAGGCGTGTGGGCCCGGAGGGCGCTGGCTGCCGACGACGCCCGCGCCGAGGCGGCCGCGTTCCCGTACTTCGGCAACTACGAACAGCTCGCTCGGCTTGAGCTGCACGCCTTGGCCGCAGTCGGCCACCGTCCCGAGGCCACCCGTCGGGTGTGTTTCGTCGGCGGGGGTCCGCTGCCGCTGAGCGCGCTGCTGCTCAGCCGCGCTTTGGCGGTCGAGGTCACCGTCGTGGACCGCGACACCGACGCCGTCGAGCTTTCCCGCCGCCTGCTCGACCGGCTCGCCCCGGCGCAGCGGATCAGCGTGATAGCGGCGGACGCGGAGTCCACGGTGGACATGACCCGCGTGGTGGCCGGCTGCGACGTCGTTGTGGTGGCCGCACTTGTCGGAAGGACCGCGATGCAGAAGCGGGCGGCGTTACGAGCGGTCGGCACGGCGGTCGAGCCTGGCACGTATGTCGTCGTCCGCACCGCGGAAGGTCTGCGCTCCCTGCTCTACCCGGTGGTCGATGTCCGCGACGTCCACGATGCCGGGCTGGCACCCGAGGTTGTCGTACACCCCTTTGGGGAGGTCATCAACTCAGTGCTGGTCGCTCGGAGTCGCTGACGACGACCGACCGTCCGCGCAGGACGACGTCCCGGATCCGGGTAAGGGCAGAGACGTCGCGCTCCACATCTCCGTCTACGACGACCAGGTCAGCCACCATCCCCGGGCGAAGCCGTCCCGCCGTAGTAGCCAGCCCGCACGCCTCGGCAGCACCAGATGTCGCGGCCGCGACCGCGGCGTCCACCGGCAGCCCTGACCGCACCAACTCGCCAACCGCATAGGCCAGGACGCCATGCGGCTTGGCGGGATGGATCCCAGCGTCCGAGCCCGCGGTCAACGGCACCCCAGCGGCATACAATCGGCCGACCTGGGCGAATCGCGCATCCAGCGTCATCCCTGTCCGCCGCATGACCTCGATTGCCTGCGGGGACGGCGGCAGCGCAGGTAACCGGCCGAACGTCGGGCATACCCAGATCCGCCGCGCCGCCAAGGCGTCGACCACCTCGCTCGGGGTATGGATACCGGCTGCGGTTAGGCACGTGCAATGCTCGATGGCATCGACGTCGGCGGTCAAACATGTCTGGACGGCGGACACTGAGTGGGCGTGCGCCGTCACCGGGAGCCCTCGACGGTGCGCCTCGTCGACCATGACCCGGACGTCGGCATCCTCGAACTGATCCAACAGCAGATCTGAGCCGGCAGTCATCGCTCCGCCGCTCACGATGAGCTTGACGATTTGAGCGCCGCGCTCATGCCGTTCGGCAACGGCGGCCCGCAGCGCGCTCACGCCGCTCACCGCGCCACCGAGCGCGGCGCAGTGGCCGCCGACCGAGGTGATCGGCGGGCCCGACCCGACGACCGACGGCTCGTCGTCGCGCACCGTGCGGTCCACGACCGCAAACCGGTTGTCGCCCAGATCTCGCACTGCGGTGACGCCAGCGCGCACCTGCTGCAGCAGCGACTGACGGATGACCTGTTCGCGCTGGTCGGCGGACCGTCCGGCATCCAAGGAGAGTGCGTCCGGCTCCGCCCCGGCCACAAGATGGACGTGGGTGTCGATCAGACCGGGCAGCAGAGTGGTGTCGGGGCGGTCCAACACTGGCAGGCCGACCGGTAGCGGCGCGTGAGCCGGGCGAACCGCGACGATGCGATCGCCCTGCACCTGGACCTGTAACCCATCGGGAACGAACCGCTGCCCGTCGAACGCGTGAGTGGCCCGCACCACAAAGGACGTCGCCATCCTCCGATCGTATCGGCCTGGACGAGCGAGGACCGCGCTGATCGGCCACTGGAAAAGCATGAACCACCGGGAAACTTGCATAGATCAACTTTCGGACAAAACCCCCATAATTCGCGAGTCGAACGTTCAGGTCCTACGCGGCCTTGATGACAAAGCGCCACCACCAACGCGCAGCACTGCGCAGCCCGACCCCGACTTTCAAAGGCCTCGGGCGCGGCGCGGACAAAGTTTTGAAATGGTATAGGTTATTGGGTACGAATTGTACGGACTACATGTTCGTCATTTGCATGCCGGATCGTGATCTGAGTTCGATGTGATGTCATCGTCAACCGCATCGGAGGGAAGCGTTCCATGAGAAGACGCCTCATCGCCGGAGCCGTCGCGACCGCGACGGGTCTGGCATTCCTTATCACCGTACCCGGCATTTCGGCGGTCGCCGCCCCAACGGCGTCGACCACCACCACGGAATACACCGTGGTCGCCGAGGACGGGGTATCCGCCGAGGCAGCCGTGCAGGCGATCACCGCCGCCGGTGGCACCGTCGTCGGCCGCAACGACGCCGTGGGAATGTTCCAGGTGACCTCGCAGCGCGCCGACTTCGGCGCCCGGGCCACCGCCGCGACCGCCCTGATCGGGGCGAGCGAGCGTAAGGCCATCGGGTACGCGCCCAAGGCCGACAAACTGGTCGAGCGAGAGAACCTCAACTCCGCCACGTCCTCTCGGAAGCACCCCTCGAAGGCCGCCAAGCTCGACCCGCTCGACGACAAGCTCTGGGGCCTGCAGATGATCAGGGCTGACAGGGCGCGCAAGAAGGAAGCCGGTGACCGAGGCGTCACCGTGGGTGTCCTCGACACCGGCCTCGACGCGAGCAACCCGGACCTCGCGCCGAACTTCAGCACCCGGCTTTCGCGCAACTTCGCCCCGGACCTGATCGACGTCGACGGTCCCTGCGAGGTCGCCAGCTGCCTCGACCCGGTCGGCACCGACGATGGCGGCCACGGCACGCACGTCGCCGGTACCATCGGCGCGGCCGCCAACGGATCGGGTGTCTCCGGTGTTGCTCCGGGCATCACGCTCGTCGAGCTCAAGGGCGGCCAGGACTCCGGCTACTTCTTCCTCGAGCCCGTCGTCAATGCCCTCACCTACGCCGGTGACGTCGGTCTCGACGTGGTCAACATGTCGTTCTACGTCGACCCATGGCTCTACAACTGCACCGACAACCCGGCCGATACCGCGGAGGAGAAGGCCGAGCAGAAGGCCATCATCCAGGGCATGAAGCGCGCTCTCACGTACGCCCACCGCCGTGGCGTCACCCTGGTCGGCGCTCTCGGCAACAACCACGAGGACCTTGGCAAGCCCCGTACCGACACGTCCAGCCCGGACTACCCGGCCGACGCCGCCAAGGAACGTCCGATCGATAACAACACCTGCTGGGACCTGCCCGTCGAGGGCCCGCACGTCATCGGCGTCTCGTCGATCGGACCGTCGGGCCAGAAGGCCGACTACTCCAACTATGGTCTCGAGCAGATCTCCGTCGCCGCACCGGGCGGCTGGTTCCGCGACGGCTTCGGCACCCCGACCTCCCGCACCAACGGCAACATGATCCTCTCGTCGTACCCGATCAAGGTGCTGCAGGAGGAAGGCAAGGTCGACGCAGCCGGCAACGTCACCGCCGGCAACGAGGAACTCGTCCTCAAGGACTGCACCAAGGCCGGCGTCTGCGGCTACTACACCTACCTGCAGGGCACCTCGATGGCCTCGCCACACGCCGCCGGCGTCGCGGCGCTGATCGCCAGCAAGTTCGGCCAGCGTGACCGGTGGCGCGGCGGCCTGACCATGTCGCCCACCAAGGTCGAGACGCAGCTCTACCGCACCGCCGCCAAGACGGCCTGCCCGCAGCCGCGGCTCAAGAGCTACGTGCAGGAAGGCCGCGACACCACCTTCGACGCACTGTGCGAGGGCGGCACGAAGTTCAACGGCTTCTACGGCCACGGCGTCATCGACGCCTACGCCGCAGTGACCGAGCGCCTCCGCTGATATAGATCCACTCGGCTTCCCGCGAACCGGGGATGTCGGCGGGTCGCCGATACCCCCACCTCCGGGAAGCCGAGTGGATCACTCGCGGCAACCGTCACAGTCCGGTTGGACGAAGTCCCGCCGGTCCTCGCGCGTCGAGCGGCGTCGGACACCCGCCGCACCCTCGTAGCCGCGCGCCCGCAGGCCCTCGGCCGCGGTGGTGGACTCGTCCGCGACGGAGGCGTAGGCCGGATTCGGGGCGGTGATGGTCATGGCGGTGCTCCTTCGGTGAGGTCGCGGTAGATACTAAATGGCTGTTCGTTTATTATCTAGGGATGACGGTAGGACGGCCGAGAACGGTGAGCGACGAACAGATCCTGGCGGGCGCGGCTCGGGTGGTCGCCCGCATGGGCCCGGCCCGGCTGACCCTGGCCGAGGTGGGCCAAGAGGTCGGGTTGGCGGCGGCGACGCTGACGCAACGGTTCAAGACGAAACGCGGGCTGCTGCTCGCACTCGCCCGTCACGGCGCCGACGCGCTTCCCGACCGGCTCGCCGCCGCCCGCTCCGCCGCCGCCCCGGCCCGTGCATTGATCGAAAACTTCGCCGCCCTGGCCGGTTCGGTGCGCACCTCAGCGGAGTTCGCCAACCACCTGGCCTTCCTGCTGCTCGACCTGACCGACCCGCAGTTCCAGCAGATCAGCCGCGACTACGCCGACGCGGTCGAACAGACCATCGCCGAGGTTCTGGCCGCCGCCCACGCAGCCGGGGAGATCGTCCACACCGACCTGACCGACCTGCCCCGCGCGATCCACGCCGCCTACAACGGCGCCATGGTCACCTGGGGGATGCACGGCCAGGGCAGCCCCGCCGATCAAGTCCGCACCCAGCTCACCATCCTTCTCGAGCCCTATCTCGGGTCTGAGGACTAGCCCTTCGCGCGTTCGGTCCCCGACGCCCGCGACATCGGCGACACCCTGGTCACCCGCGGTGTCCGCCTGTCGCTGGGCGGCAGCAGCTACGACCAGACTGACCCGATGTCGAAGATGTCCTTCACCATGCTGGCCGTGTTCGCCGTTGTCTCAAGCTCTCCGGTTGATCATTACCCAATGACGATCATGGCCTGGTCGAGTCGGTCGCGACCCAGCAGACCGAGGAGCCTTACGACATCGCGGCTATGAGTGAGTCCCGCGGCGACGCCGGGGCGCGCGGTCGGCGGCATGACAGGGCGCTACTCCGTGAAGTAGGCAGCACTCTCCGGGTCTGCCGGGTAGTAGGACTCGATCGCGATTTCGTCGATCGTGATGTCCATCGGGGTGCCGAACGTGGTGATGGTCGAGAACAGCCGCAGCTCGCGTCCGCCGACGCGCAGGATCATCGGTATCACGACGTCGGATTCGACCCGCTGGCTTGACGAATCCTCGGACTCGGGCGCCAGCAGCTCCTCGTAGATCGCGGTGAGCTCAGGGTCCGGAGCGGCGGCGAGTTGGCGCATGATCCGGGTACGGAAGACCGCGCGCACGTCGGCCAGGTTGACCACCATGCGAGCGAATCCGCGCGGGTCCAGCCCCAGCCGCAGCAGGTTGACCGGCGGCCGCAGCAGCTCGGGAGCCACCTGGGCGAAGAACGGGTCGACAGCGCGATTGGTCAGCAGGATGTTCCACCGGCGGTCGAAGACCAGCGCCGGATACGGCTCGTGCGCGCGGAGCACCCTGCGGACCGCGTCGCGGGCGGCCGCCAGTGCGTTGTCGTCGAGCGGACGCTCGGCGTACCGGGGTGCGAAGCCGGCGGCGAGCAGCAGCCGGTTGCGATCGCGCAGCGGCACCTGGAGCTGATCCGCGAGCCGGAGGACCATGTCGGCGCTCGGCTTGGACTT
The DNA here is from genome assembly GCF_003947245.1 of Actinoplanes sp. ATCC 53533. Classification (NCBI taxonomy): domain Bacteria; kingdom Bacillati; phylum Actinomycetota; class Actinomycetes; order Micromonosporales; family Micromonosporaceae; genus Actinoplanes; species Actinoplanes sp. ATCC 53533. The sequence continues at coordinate 43,021 of NZ_QHHV01000038.1, forward strand.
GCCGGTCTCGACCAGGCTGACGTGACGAGCCGAGACATCCGCGGCGATCGCGAGATCCAGCTGGCTGAGCCCCCGGCGTTGGCGCCACTGCCGCAAGAGTTCCCCGACGGTGTGCATGATCAAGAAGCCTACTCATCGCCGGGCGGGGCGCCATGACATCCGAGTTCATCGACAATCGAAGCGACCACGGAAACACTGCGTCCATGACCACCGAGAACAAGACCATCGTCCAACAGGCACTCGCAGGATTGATCGAGACGGGCGACGTCGACGCGCTCGCACCGTTCCTGAGCGATGACTTCGTCCACCACCGACCGGGTTCCACCACATCGACCAAGGCGGAATGGCTCGCCGCCGTCCGCGCCGCGCTGGTACAGCTGGCCGGCATGCAGATCGAGATCCATCAGGTCCTGGCCGACGGCGATCGCGTCGTGATGTACTCGCGACGCTGGCTTCCCGACGCAGGACCAGAGATCGCCGTCGTCGACATCTGGCGGATCGACGGCGGGCTCATCGCCGAGGCGTGGGAGATCATCGAACCGGTGGCCCAGGTGGCCGCCAACCTGGTGTGGTGGGAACCCGCTCAGCACTGACCATGCGCAAGCCACCTGGGATGCGGACCTGGCTGAACGCCAGGCCAGGTCCGCAATCCCGCCGTGGATCACCAAGGATTACCTGCATATCAAGCATGACCGGATGCTCC
>NZ_QHHV01000390.1:0-4860 GCF_003947245.1 Actinoplanes sp. ATCC 53533
ACGGACGGCCTGACCAAGGAGCAGAAGGAAGCGGTGCAGCGGGCGCTGCTGGCGGCCAGCCGCAAGGAGGCGTCGGCGAACGCCAAGGCTGCCACCAAGGAGGCGGAGAACCTCAAGGAGATCGAGCGGAAGATCGCCGACGCGCTCGAGGCCGCCAAGCTGCTCAACCAGGTCAGGTTCACCATCAACGAGCGCGGACTGGTGATCACCGTGGTCACCAACGAGGTCGTCTTCGCCGGCAACCGGGCCGGACTGCGGCCCGGCGGCAGGAAGATCCTCGACGCCATCGCGCCCACGCTGGCCAAGCTGCCGAACAACATCGAGGTGGACGGCAACACCAACCAGCTCAAGGCCAGCACCACGTACTACCCGAGCGGCTGGGAACTGTCCGCGGCGCGGGCGTCCACCACCGTTCGCTACCTGATCGGCCACGGTCTGCCCAAGAACCGGATGAGCGCGGTGGGCTTCTCCGACACCAAACCGCTGATCGACCCGAAGGACCCTCGTGCGGTGACCATGAACCGCCGGGTGGACGTCGTCGTGCTCACCACGCTCAAAGCCGAGCAGGCTGTGCTGCTGCCGGCCGCCGCGGGCAGCGACGCGAAACTTCACATCGGAACTACCACCAAGCAGGCCGCCGCCGAGGCTAAGGCCGAGGCCGGCGCAACCGAATCAACCAGCGAGTCCACGACCACCACGCACGACTGATCACGACAGGAGGAGTTCCGATGAGCAAGGACGACAAGGACGCTGCGACGGAGTCGCCGAAGAAGTCCAAGAAGATGCTGATGATCGTGGTGCTCGCCGTCGTGCTGCTCGGCGGCGGTGGCGCGGGGGCATGGTTCTTCTTCCTCAAGGGCGACGCGGCCGAGGCCGCGCCGGTCAAGGGCGCGGTCGTGGCGATCGAGGAGACGATGACCATCAACCTCGCCGACGCGCACTACCTCAAGCTCGGCTTCGCCCTGCAGATGACCGAGGAGGCGGGCGAGGAGGAGTTCGACACCGCCGAGGCGATCGACCTGGCGATCGACCAGTACACCGGCATGGAGATCGCCGAACTGGAGACCGAGAAGGGCCGCCTCAAGGCCAAGGACGAGCTGCTCGAAAAGATCGAGAAGGCCTACAACGTCGAGGACAAGCACCTCGTGATGGGCATCTACTTCACCTCCTTCGTCACTCAGTGACCCCGGGGATGGGCAGGTCCGCCGGGGGCGGACCTGCCCATTTCGCGTAGCCGGGCACAAAGCACGCGCTGCGGCTCAGCGGTTCCACAACCGAGCCGATGAGGACGACGTGACCACGTCTTCGACCCGTCCCTCCGGCAAGATGTCCCGGCGCGGCAATACCGGGCCGACGACGTACGACTTCCGCAAGCCGATCAAACTCTCCCGTGAGCACATCCGGACCCTGCAGATCGCCTTCGAGACGTACGCCCGCAGCTGTGGCACGTTGTTCACCACCCGGCTGCGCGTGGTCAGCAGCGTCTCGCTGGTCTCGATCGAACAGCTGAACTACGACGAGTACGTCAGCTCGCTGGCCAACCCCACCGTGATCGCGGTCGTGTCCATCGACCCGCTGCCCGGCACGGTGCTGGTGGAGATCTCCACCGCCGCGGTGATGGCCGCTATCGATCACATGCTCGGCGGCCCGGGCGGCGCCCAGCCGGAGCGCCCGCTCACCGACGTCGAGATGCCGCTGCTGCGCGGCCTGCTGGAACGCATGCTCGGCGAGCTGCGGTACGGCTTCGAGCAACTGGTCGACATCTCCCCGAAGCTCAAGGAGATCGAGTACAACGCCCAGTTCCTGCGCGCGCACCAGCCCGGCGACGCCGTGGTGATCGCCTCGTTCGAGACGAAGATCGGCACCGAGGAGTGCATGGCCAGCATCTGCCTGCCCTTCAGCACGATCCTGCCGGTGCTGGAGAAGCAGGAGACCATCGAGCTCACGGCGGCCGAGCGGATCCTGCGCGACACCTCGAAGCGGAGCCTCACGACCGCACTTTCCGCGGCGCCGATTGACGTAGCTGTCCGATTCCACCCCATTCGCATGCGTACCGATGACATCGTGGATCTACGACCCGGCGATGTCGTGCCGCTGGCCCACCCGACCAGCGTGCCGCTCGAGGTCACCGTCAACGAGACCGTTTTTGCACACGCAGTTCCCGGTAACCAGGGTGCCCGGCTCGCCTGCCTCGTCGTGCCGTCGCCCAAGGAGGAAAAGCGCTGATGACCGCGCCCACGATCACCGATCCCCAGCTCGCGCTGGTCCGGACCGCCGCCGAGTCGGCCCTGGCCGTGCTGCCGACGAGCCGGGAGCTGCAGGTCGGCGCGCCGGTGGCCGCGAGCCCTGACATGCTGACCACCGGACAGGCCGTCACCGCCAAGTTCAGCGGGGCGGCCGCCGGTGAGGTCGTCGTGGTGGTCGGGCAGGACCTGGCCGACGCGCTGAAGCAGAGCCCGCTCGGCGAGTTGGACCTGACCGCGGCCATCCGGCCGGCGCTGGAGGCCGCGGCCCGCGCGTTCGGCCCGGTGGTGCTCGACCCGGGACAGCTCATGGAGTCCGGCGTGGCGCTGAGCGCGATCGCCGCCAAGAACCAGGCCATCGCCGTGCCGTTGCTGGACGGCGGTGAGATCCGGGCGGTGGTCGCCCTGGCGCTGACGCCGTGGCCGTCCGATGCGGCGCCCGGCGGCGTGGCCCGGCGCAGCGAGGGTGCCGCACCCCTGCGCGGCGGGCTGGATATGCTGCACGACGTCGAGATGGAGGTCTCGGCCGAGCTGGGCCGCACCCGGATGAGCGTGCGGGAACTGCTCTCGCTGATCCCGGGGGCGATCGTGGAGCTGGACCGGGCCGCCGGCAGCCCGGCCGATCTGCTGGTCAACGGGCGGCTGATCGCCCGCGGCGAGGTGGTCGTCATCGACGAGAACTTCGGCATCCGGATCACCGAGATCGTCGCTCCCGGCAGCGAACGGGAGTAACCCTTGTTCGAGCTCGTGCTGCGGATCGGCTTCTCGCTGCTGGTCGTCTTCGGCCTGCTGTGGGGTCTGGCCAAGGTGGCGCGGCGCGGGGGCATCGGCAGGCGCGGGTCGGGCAATCTCTCGGTGCTCAACCGGCAGTCGCTGAGCCGGGGCTCGTCGGTCGCGGTCGTCCAGGTGGCGGACCGGGCGCTGATCCTCGGCGTCACCGACACCCAGGTGAGCCTGCTGGGCGAGACCGACCTGGACGCGTTCGGGCACGAGCCGCACGGGAGGCACGAGCCGCATGGAGGGCACGACCCCGCGGGCGAGACCACCGGAGCGCTCCCGGCGGTGCACGCGACCGTGCTGCCGCATCACGGCGGCAAGCTGGACGGCTCGCTGCTGTCACCGCGGACGTGGGGCTCGACGCTGGACTTCCTGCGCGACCGGACGACGAGGCGCTGACATGTGGCGCCGTACCCTGCTGATCCTGCTCTTCGCGCTGAGCGCGCTGGTGCCGGCCGCCGCGGCGCAGGCCGCGCCGCCCCAGCCGATACCGCACCCGATCTCCCAGCCGGGATCGCCGGCGACCGGGACCACCGTCGGCTACGAGCTGCCCCGGGCGCCGGGACCGACCGCCCCGGTCGCGCCGACGGTCACCACGAGCGGCGGCGGCAGCATCAACTTCAACATCAACGGTACGAATCCCGACGGCAGCAAGCCGGCCTCCTCGCTGGTGATCGTGCTGGGCCTGACCCTGCTCTCGGTCGCCCCGGCGGTGCTGCTGCTCTGCACCTGCTTCACCAAGGTCTTCATGGTCCTCGGCATCACCCGCAACGCGCTCGGGCTGACCAGCATGCCACCCAACCAGGTCCTGGCCGGGCTGGCGCTGTTCATCAGCCTGTTCATCATGAGCCCGGTGGTGTCGCAGGTGAACGAGGTGGGCGTGCAGCCCTACCTGGCCGGCGACAAGACCCAGTCGCAGGCGTTCAAGGACGGCATCGAGCCGCTGCGCGCGTTCATGCTCAAGAGCACCCGCGAGGATGAGCTGGCCCTGCTGATCAAGGTCTCCGGGCAGCAGAAGCCCGCGAGCGCCGCCGACGTGGAGCTCACCACGCTGATCCCGTCGTTCGTCCTGTCCGAGCTGCGGGCGGCCTTCATCATCGGCTTCGTCATCTTCATCCCGTTCCTCATCATCGACATGGTCGTCTCCGCGTCGCTGATGTCGCTGGGCATGATGATGCTGCCACCGGTGACCGTGGCGATGCCGTTCAAGCTGCTGCTCTTCGTGCTGGTCAACGGGTGGGGGCTGATCATCACGGCGCTGGTGGGTTCGTACCAGTGAGCAGCCCGTGAACTTCGACCTCGCCACCTCCGAGCTGGTCGCCATCATGCTGGGGGCGGCCCGGGCCGGCGCGTGGCTGATGCTCTGCCCCCCGTTCAACTCGCGGCTGATCCCATCGCAGGTCAAGGTGCTGCTCTCGATCGGGCTGGCCCTGCCGATGGCGCCACACCTGACCGCGTCCGTGCCCTCGCTGCAGACCTCGGCGCTCATCGTCAGCGCGATCATGCAGGTCTTCATCGGCGCGGCGCTGGGCTTCATCACCTACCTCTTCTTCGCCGCGGTGCAGGCGGCCGGTGACCTGCTGGACGTCTTCGGCGGCTTCACCCTGGCCACCGCGTACGACCCGCTCTCGCAGAACCAGAGCTCGGTCTTCGGGCGCTTCTACAACCTGATCGCGGCGACTCTGCTGTTCGCCAGCGAGGGCCACCAACTGATATTGCGCGGGTTCCTGCAGTCGTACCGGACGTTGCCGCTGGACGCGACCTTCTCGATGGAGACGTTCAGCAGGCTGCTCACCCGTGGGATCGGTGAGATGGTCGTCGCCTCGGTGCAGATCGCCGG
>NZ_QHHV01000391.1:0-5540 GCF_003947245.1 Actinoplanes sp. ATCC 53533
TTTCTGGTGGCTGGCGCCGGCACTGCCGATCCGGGGTCCGTGCGCATGCCCGCCGGCCTCGGCGGCGTGGCCGTGAGCGCCGTGATCGTCACTGTCGTTGTGCGATGTCATGTCGAGTCTCCGGCTTGTAGTGGTGGCGCTGCGGGCACCGGGGCGGATGAGGGTCTGTTCGTGGTGGGCGACACGGCACTGTGCGGTTCCGCGCCTACGACCACGGCGGTCAGTCATGCGATCAAGTGGATGAGCAGGTATTCGACGTCGTCGGCGATGGCGTGCGGTCACGACGGCGGCGATGTCAGCGACGGCGATCTCGCACTCCGCGCGGCTTTGGCCGGCGATCCGGCGCAGCCGCACCTGGCCTACGCCGGAACACGTCAGAGTCGCACGCAGCGCCGCCTTGGACCTGGTCGAGAGGCGAGGCGCTACCGACGGCGTCCATCAACCGCCCGCACACCTCCTACCAGCATGATCGCACCGGCGATCACCAACCCGATCACGGGGCCGCCACCACCACCAACCGATCGCGATACCTGCGGCGCCGAGCCGAACGCACAAGGAGTCAAAAATGTCGATGCGGGCATCCGCGCCGTCAGGGACCAGGGCAGCGGACCCGACCCGCCGCCCGACCAGGACCCGCAACCCCACCACCGCATGCTGACCCGCCCCGAGGGCCCACCCGCCGGCTAAAAAGTTCCACTCTCACGGCCCGGACCGGCTGCAGGCCCAGGTGACTCAGGGACGCAACTGAGGATAAACCCGTAGATTCCGCGGACAGCGGTTATCGATCTGGTATAGCGACCTAATTTACCTGCAAGAAGGTCCACCAGGGGCGCTGCGCCCGCTCAGCGACAAGCATCCTTGCTGGTCATCAGCGTGCTACCAGATAGACAGGGCCGAACTCGGAAAACCATCTGTTGTTTGTCTACGAGCCCTAAACCGTTTGTCTGGAATTTTCGGGGCGGAACACCCGTCACAGAACACGCGACACCGGAACCCGCAGAACAGAGGAGCGGTCAACCGTCACGGTAGCCACCGGCGGTAGCAGGCCGAGCACTTCCACCAGACTGCTACCGACCACGCCCACCGTGCAGGGGGATTCCTCCGGGCGCCGCGGGAAGCGCCACTGCCGCCCGCACCGGGCATGACCTCGCTCCACGCGGTGTGTTCGGTCTCGGACTAGGGCTGGCGGTGCGGAACGGCTCAGTGCCTCCGCGGGTACGCCGAACAGTCCTGCGTACCCGACACTCCGGTTGGAGGTGTTGCCGTGCCCACCGTGCTCATCGCCGACGACGACGCCGACCACCGCGAGTTACTCACCCTTGCGCTGCACCGTTGGGGTCACGACGTCGTAGCGGTCGCCGACGCCGCAGCCGCCCAGCGGGCAGCCGAGGTAGGCGGGATCGACGCCGTGCTGCTCGACGTACGGATGCCCGGTTGTTCCGGCATCGAGTTGTGCCGCCGGCTGCGCCACCACCCGGCTACCGCCCACCTGCCGATCATGCTGGTCAGCGCCGACGTCGCCGACGTGCGGATCCGGTCCGCGATGCACGCGGGCGCCGACGACTACCTGACCAAGCCGTACTCTCGCGCCGAGCTCAGGGCCCGCGTGGAGACGCTCCTGCTGCGCCGCGACCGGCCCACCGGCCGAACGGCGGCTGCCACCGCGGTGGCACTGGCGGCCCGCGCTGCCATGCCGCGACGGGCGCCGGTATCCGTGCGCGACCAGCGGTGCTGCCCCCTGGAGATGACGACGCGGAACGGGTGACCACTACGCCGCCGCCGCCGGCGGGCGGGACTACGCGACGTGAGACTGGATCCTTCGACGGGGTCGGCCGGTCCGGCGTCCTCGCCGAGGGCAAAGACCGCTGCTACAACGCCGGCATGGACGACCGCCTCCCCGAACCCATCGACTACGACGAGCTCCGAGCCATTTCAACCGCTGGACCAGGTGCAGCCACAACGGTCCCAGCCGGACCCCGTCGCCGGTCAGTGTCGCCTCGGCGACGGCCTTGACGGCCAGGTCGGTGCCGGCCACGCCGGCGGCGATGCCCGCCGCAGCGGCCCGCCGCACCCACACCGGGCGCCGGGTTGAACCGGTGCTGGCCTCAGTCGTCATCGTCGTCGTCCTCGACCAGTTCGCCTTCCCACGCTTCGCGGCCTTCGTGGATGGCGAACGCGGCGATGACGAACCCGGCCACCGGGTCCAGCCACGCGGCACCGGTGAGCGCGTACAGACCCAGCCCGAGCAGGGTGGAGATGCTCAGCAGCACACAGATCTTCGTCTCGGCGGCGTCGGCCAGGATCAGCTGATCCCCGCCGAGCTGCATCGCCACCTTCTTCTTCGCCGCGGCCAGCACCGGCATGATCACCAGCGACGCGGCCAGCAGTACCAGCCCGGCGATCGAGGTGTCCGGTTCCTCCCCGCCGATGAGGCTGCGGATTCCTTCGAACACCACGTAGGCGGCCAGCACGAAGAACGTCACGGCGACGGCCTTGAGGGTGCGCCGTTCCTTGGCCTCGTCGGCCTCACCGTGGCGCAGCCGGGCGGCCAGCCGTAACCCGACCAGCACTGAGGCGGCGGACTCGATCCCGGAGTCCAGGCCGAATCCGACCAGCGAGACCAGCCCGGCGAGCAGTCCCACGGTGATCGCCACCGCGCCCTCGACCACGTTGTAGGCGACGGTGAACTGCGCCAGGCGCAGCCCGCGGCGGGTCAGCCGCTCAGTTTCGGCCGGGCTCAGCGCGACCTGTACGGCGTTCACCGCGGTTCCTCGGCGATCTCGTCGGTGCAGCCGTAGGTCGGGCACAGCGCCACGGCTTCGCCGGTGGCGGCGAGCAGGCCCTCGGCGGCGCGCAGCAGGTCGATCAGCTCCGGGCGGGCCAGCGCGTAGAACATCTGCCGCCCCTGCGGCCGGCCGGTCACCAGCCCGCAGTCGCGCAGGCAGGCCAGGTGCGCCGACACCGTCGACTGCGCCATCCCCAGTTCGCCGGTCAGGTCCACCACCCGCCGCTCCCCGCCGGTCAGCCGCCGCAGGATCGCCAGCCGGGTCGGATCCGCCAGGCCGCGGAACAACGCCGCGGCCGGCGCCAGTTCCTCCGTCGGGCGGGTCGCGACCCGCCCACCATCATTCATCGTCACGACGCGATGATAGCGTTAGAAGGTGTTTCATCGGTAGAGTCCGCTGACATCGACGCCAAGCAGTCAATGATGGAGGCCGCGATGCTGATGAACCAGGTCGAGACCGCGCTGATCAACTCACCGCCGCGGCGGTGGCTGCAACGCTGGTACGAGGTGCCGTGGCTGCGCCGCCTCGGCGGACCGCTGCCGCCCGACGCCCGGGTCCTGGAGATCGGCTGCGGGCCCGGCTACGGCACCCGGCTCATCCTGGAACAGTTCGGTGCCGCGCACGTCGACGCCATCGACCTCGACCCCGCGATGATCGCCAGAGCCCGACGCCGGCTGGCCGGCCACGGCGACCGGGTACGGCTGCACACCGGCGACGCCGCCGACCTGCACACCAGCGTCGGCGCCCCGGACGCCGGCTACGACGCGGTGTTCGACTTCGCGATCGTGCACCACATCCCCGCCTGGCGAACCGCGCTCGCGGAGATCGCCCGGGTGCTACGCCCCGGCGGCCGGTTCTACTTCGACGAGGTCACCGCCCGCGTCCTGGCCCGCCCCACCTACCGGGCACTGTTCGACCACCCCACCACCGACCGGTTCACCGCCGACGACTTCCGCGCCGAACTGCACCGCCACGGCCTGCACGTCGGCGACCGCTGGCGGGCACCCATCGGCGGCGACTACCTCATCGGCGTCGCCGAGCGCCGCTGAGGCGCCGGGAAACCATGGCCGGCCCACTCGTCGTCGCCGGCGTCCGGGTCACCGGCCACCCTGCCCGTCCCTGCGGGGTGCGACTCAGCGAGGGCAGGGGTGGGCGTGGTGGGGGCAGGGCGCGCATCCCGGTGTCCGAAGTCCTCTGCACTCGAGTCGCCTACCAGGGCGTGCCGTGCACACGACTTCGGAAACTGACAACCACACTCACCACCAGCACCCAAGAACGTCAGAATAGGGTCGTCGATGGCGGCGAACTGGTCCGCGGAATGACGCCGGTACACGTCGGCACGCCAGTGCAGGAGCGGCCCGGTGGGCAAGCGGTGCGGCTGCGATGGCGGCCGATGCCTGGCCTGCCAGGTATCCCAGCCGTATCCGGCGACCGCTTCGGGCAGCCCCGGAAAGATCCGAAGCGCGGGCGATGCGATCTGTTGCCCAGAGGCGTGGCGGGACGGTCGAGGCGTGCACGACCAGCAGCACATCCAGCGCTACACCGTGCGCTCGCTGACCCCCTACACCCTTCGCGACCAACGCGACCTGCTCGGACGGAAGCGGACCCACCCCAGCGAACTCCACCATCCCTGCGGACTGCGGACTGCGGACTGCGGACTGCGGACTGCGGACTGCGGACTGCGGACTGCGGACTGCGGACTGCGGACTCTGCGGCCTCGCGCAGCGAAGCGGCGTTGTGTTGCGCGCCAGCTAAATGTCAGTGGATGCGCCAGCAGCAGTTGGATCATGCGGATAGCCCGGCCGAACTCCCGGAACGCCTTGTAGATGTTTGTTGCGCCGCGAGTACGTCGACAGCCGGCGCAGCAGCGTCACCGAGGAGATCTTCCCGGCCGCGACTGACAGCACGACCCGCATCAGGTCGTCAAAGCGCTCGATCAGTCCCAGCCGATGACGTTGGGCCTGGGCTCGCCGAACAGGCTGTCGATGTGCCGGAACTGGGCGGCCGGGGTGGGGGCGGTGGTAGCCGGGATGAAGTCGTTCACCACGATCGTCGGGTGGGTCGCCGATGGAGCGGGATGTCCTCAGCGTTCCGTGGTTGTGTGGATGAAGAAGGCGATGAGGTAACCGTGGCAGCCTTCATCAGTTCCCAGAGGACCTTGCACGGCGTGCCGCACGTGGTGACCTGCCGCGCGCTCGGGTGCTCCGAGTCCTGGTTCTACAAGTGGCGCGACCGGGAGCCCACCCCGCGTCAGCGGCGGCGGGCCGAGCTCAGAACCAGATCGGCCCGGACCACTCCGGAGTCACCGGTCGCGGTCTGCTCGACGGGACCTTGCTCCACGGCAGCAGTCGCACAGGCCGGCGGGCGGCGACGTCCTCGACCCAGCCGAGCACCACGATGAAACCCCCGAGTAGGACGAGGGCGACGGCGAAGAACGCGGCCATCTCGAAGTGCGGCCCCACCCGGTCCACAGCGATCGCCGATCCGACGGTGAAACACAGCGTGATCGCCGTGTTGTGCCACAGATAGATAGTGACGGCCCGGGCGTTGCACAGGTTGACGAAGCCGTTGAGAAACCTGCGCCGGTTCAACCATTGCATGGTGGGGCTGACCCGCAACAGCAGCAGCACGAATCCCACCGAGTAGACGGCGTATGCCACCGGTTCCGCGGACAGGTCGACGCCGTCGTCACCTGGATGGGTGATCTCCCAGGCCAGTCCGGCTCCCACCAGCGTCGCTGCCAGGGGTATCAGC
>NZ_QHHV01000392.1:0-3679 GCF_003947245.1 Actinoplanes sp. ATCC 53533
TGGCCCGTCCACCGGATACGCCGTCGTGGGCAAGATCTACACCTACGGCGCGTACGGCCAGGTTGCTACCGTCACCGAAAGCTCGGGCTCTGTCACCCGGACCACGACCGTCGGCTACGACGGGGTCGGCCGGCCAACCAGCACCGCCACCTCGGTGTCCGGGCTGCCGAGTTCGTCGTCGGTGACAGCCACCACTGTCGGCTACGACTCCGCCACAGGCCTGCAGACGACAGCGACGCAGGGCTCGACAGTCTTGTCCAGCACTTACGACGTGTTGGGCCGGCTGCTGAGCTACACCGACGCCGACGGTGCCACCACCGCCTACACCTACGACATCGACGGCAACATCAAGAGCGTCAACGACGGCAAATCCACCAGCACGCTCACCTACGACTCGTCCACTGAGCACCGTGGACTGGTCATGGCGCTCGATGCGGGCCTCGGCAGCGGCGTCTCCACCTTCCGTGCCACCTATGGTGCCGGCGGCGATATGTCCACCCAGACCTACCCGAACGGCATGACCGCCACCTACACCTACGACAATGTTCAGAACGTGACTGGCCTGACCTATCTATTGCCCACGTACACCGGCGGCACAGCGGGAACGCTGTCGTTCACTGCCGCGCACGATGCGAGCGCGGAGCCGCGCAGCGTGCACCTCCAATCGCCGATCTCGGCGCAGGATCTCACCTACGACAACGCGGGCCGGCTCACGGAGGTGCAGGACAGTGTTGCCGGGGCCTGCAGCACCCGCGCGTACGGGTATTCCCAGCAGGGGGACCGGACAGCCCTGACCACCTACGGAGCCGGCGCGGACGGCACCTGCCAGACATCGACCGCGAGCGGCACGGCGACCAACACTTACGACACCGCGAACCGGATCATCAACACCGGCTATACCTACGATCAACTCGGCCGTACATTGACGACCCCGGCCGCATCGCTGGCCACCGGCGGTAGCGCATTGTCCGTCGCTTACAACAACTCCGACATGCCGGTGAAGGTGACACAGGGCAGCGATGTGAAGGCATACACGCTGGACCCGGCCGGCCGCTACCGGACCGTAACCGCAAGCACGTCGGGAACCGAAACGAGCCGCATCATCAACCACTACGCCAACACCACCGACTCCCCGGCATGGATCGCTACGTCCTCCGACGCCGGCGGCACTTACACCTGGGAACGGTACGTGTCAGGTATCGGCGGGGGCCTGTCCGCGATACACCGCTCCGACGGCTCGTCCGTCCTGCAGGTCGCCAACCTGCACGGCGACGTCGTCGCCACAGTTCCCAACCAGGTGCCGACCACGTCCGACACCTCAGGAGCCAGCACCACGGCCTATTTCGAATCCACTGAGTACGGTATGCCGCGCGACACTGACAATGCCAGCCGATACGGCTGGCTCGGCGGGGCCCAGCGCTCCTCCACCGACTCCCTCGCCTCGCTTATGCTCATGGGGGTGCGCCTGTACAACCCCGCCAACGGTCGCTTCCTGTCAACCGACACGGTTTACGGCGGGAACGACAATGCGTACAACTACCCCAACGACCCGATCAATCAGTCCGACCTCAGCGGCCGCAAGAAGAAGGTGTGGCACTACTGGGGATGGGAGACCCGATACAACAAGAAGGAAACCGAGGAGCTTGGAAACTGGCTGTGGGAATTCCCCGTCGATGCCTCCCAGGTCCTAGGCGTGCCTATTGCTGGGCTGGTCATGAAGTATGCAAAGCGGGCCGCCATCGCGGCGCTGCTGAACGCCGGTGGATACACCATTTTCGTCGCGGGCGCCCTGCTGGCCATGGGATACACGGCTTTCAAAGCGAGCGAGAAGGGCCGCTGTTTCCGCATTAACAATGGTTGGGCATGGATGACGTGGGGCAGTTATACCGGCAGAAGCCGAGGGTGCAAATGACTCAAGCTAAGAAATCTCCCATGGACAGGGCTGCGAAAGTAGCGGTGGCCAGGGCCACACTTGTACCCGCGGGACTGCTGGAGTCGTGGCCGATCATCATTACCGGTCTCGACCTCTGGTTCGAAGGACGGGTGGCGCATCTTCCTCTGGTCATCCAGTGGACCATGCTCTCGGCAATTGTCGGCTCGGCACTGGGATTCCGCGAGTACCGATCCCAGCGGAAGAAGCAGAACGAAGGCTCGAAGGAACAGGACCAACGAGGCTTGCCCGAAGATGGATGACCACGAGACTCGGTCCTGATCACCCGGGCGGCGTCGGCCGCCCGGGTTCCTCGGGTGACGCGGGTATTTGCCCATCCAGAACTCGGAAACGGAGGTCGTACGCAAGCTGGCTGAGTTGAATCCAGAGTGGCCGCGTTAGCGATCATGAGCCCACGCTGGGCAATTCGCGTGAGGATCACCTCTGAACTGCGGCGACGACGAGCGAGTCAGGCGAAGTCGGTGATCGAGCGTGTGACCAGCCCGGCTCCGAGTAGCGCTACGACCACGGCGCTGACTACCGGTAGCAGTCGCAGCCAGCGCGCGGTGGTCCGGCCGCGGAACCGTTCTGAGGCCGCGGCCATCGACCGGGCCCGCACCAATAGCACGCCGATGCTGATCAGCGCCGCGGCGAGGCCCACGCTGAAGGACAGGATCAGTGCCAGTCCCATCGGGATCTGACCGATGCCCACTGCGAGGATCATTACGCCCAGCGCCTCGGGGCAAGGCACCAGGCCGCCGGACGCGCCCAGCGCCAGCACCGTACCCAGCGAGACCGGTCGGCCGGACTCCCACGCCGGGCCGTGGTCGTGCCCGTGGTCATGCCGGTGCCCATGGTCGTGGTCATGCCCATGGTCGTGGTCATGCCCATGGTCGTGGTCATGCCCATGGTCGTGGTCATGCCCATGGTCGTGGTCGTGCCGGTCGTGGTGTGCGGATGCGTGCATCCACGGGAGGACTGCCCGACGTTGCCACAGCAGCCGAAGACCCAGACCCAGCACCAGGACTCCGGAGACCACTTCCAAGGTCGGGACCAGCACGGATGGTACGACGAACCGGCTCGCGAACAGTGCCAGAACGCCGATCACGACGACGGAGGAGGTATGGGTGACGGTCACCGAGACGCCGAGCGCGAGCGCGTCCCGGACTCGGCCTCCGGTGCCGACCAGATAGGCGGCCATCATGGTCTTGCCGTGCCCGGGCGTCAGCGCGTGAAATGCCCCGAGCGCCATCGCGAGCCCGATCGCCACGATGATGATCCACGGCGACCGCGACGGATCGCGCATCGTAGCGAGCAGGTGTTCGGCACTCCATGTGTCGGTGGTGTCGTCCTGGGCGGCAGCGGTAGTTGGCGTGCCGGTCGGCGTGGCGACGGTGAAGTCTGTCCGCACCTGCTGTTGTTCCTGGTCGCGGCTCAGGGTGCCCGCCGGTATCGAGACACCGTCGGTGCCGGCCACCGTGACCTGGTATCGCGGTTTCTCCGGCGCGAAGTCGTTGCGGTAGAACAGCGAGTGCGTGCCGGCGGCCGGTGCGCTGCCGGTCGCCTTGATGCGCAGGACGCCGTAGCCTGCCTGCGTCTGTGTGTAGTCCGGCAGGTCGACTCGGGCGACGGACAGTGGGATCGCGGTGTCGTCGATGCGCAACGCGATCTTTGCGAGGACCCGCGACGCGTAGTCGTTTCCCTCGTCGCCGCTGAGCGAGTGGTCCGTGTCGCGGTCGAGGTCGGTGA
>NZ_QHHV01000393.1:0-4034 GCF_003947245.1 Actinoplanes sp. ATCC 53533
CGGCGCTGATGTCTCGCTGACCGGCGTTGTGATCGCAGTCATCTCGCCGTCCGTCTCGATGCCTGCCGGAAGCTCAGGCATGCGGCCTGCAAGTGAGCCGGCGGCCCGTTGATCCGCCTCGGAGACCCAGGCGGTGTAAACGCGCAAGGTTGTTGTTCCGCCGCCGCTGTGGCCGAGCCTGCCGGCCACGGTCCGGACGTCTACTCCAGCGGCGATCAGCTCAGTCGCGGAGTAGTGCCGCAGCTCGTGAAGGTTCATGTCCCAACCAAGGCGGGCGCACATCCGCGTGTACCGCTGGGTGACGGAGTCCGGTTTGAGCCACTCGGACCCGTCCGGCAGTGGTGAGAAGACCCTCGCGTCAGTGGGCAGCGTAAGCCCGGCCGCCTTGGCGCTCTCGGTGCATTGCCGAAGGAAGGCACGCAGGAGAGCGACCGTCAGGTCGTCAAGGGTGATCCGGCGTTGCTGGTGGGTCTTCGTGTCCTTCTCCCAGGTCTTCTTGCCGTATTGGGCAATGCTCGACCGGATCGTGATCACGCCCGTCGCGAAGTCGATGCGATCCCAAGCCAGCGCACACAGCTCTCCACGCCGGGCGCCGGTCACCATGGCCAGCCACACGAACATCCCCCACTGGAGGTCACGCCACGCCTCGGTGGCAATCGCCGACGCCTGCTCTGCGCTCGGTGGGTGCGGGTCGCTGTGCCCTGGCGTAGGACGCTGCGCGGCATCCATGGGGTTGGTGCCCAGCCAGCGCCAGCGGACGGCCCTCTTGAGTGCTCCACTGAGGATGCCGTGAATCTGGCTGATCGAAGAGTCCGCCAGCGGCCGGCACTTGTGCGGGCCGCAGCGGTCATCGCAGGTGTGAGGACGGTCGGTGCGGTGGTCGACCGCGCGGTGGCCGGGGCGGCAATGCGCCCGACACCTCCGGCACTCCGCAAAGAACGAGTCGAGTACCTCGCCGCCAAGGCGCGCAAGTTGAAGGTCGCCGATCAGGGGATCGATGTGGTTGCTGCGGTAGCCCTTGTACGTGCCGAGGGTGCTTTCGCCCACTGCCAGCACCTCGAAGTACCGGTCCAGGAGCTGCCTTACCGTCGCGCGGGTCCGTGGGTTGCGCCGCTCGTCAACCTGACCCAGCAGCCGAGTCAGCGCCTTCTGTGCGTCGCGCTTGGCGGTCGGGCCGGGCGGGATGGTCTCGGTTAGATCGTTTCGCCTGCCGCTGATCGGATCAGTTCCGGCGTAGACCTTCACCCTGAGTGACCCGCTGGGCAGGGTTTCGATGCGGCCACGTTGGCGCCCCGTGGCTCGGGATGCTGCTGCCATGGCCCGAACGTAGCTCGTTCGTGCCATGAGCCGCACCACGCGGCACAAGCCAAGATCGGCGATCATGCCTCTGAGCTGGGCGCGCCCGGCAGGATTCGAACCTGCGACCGACGGATTAGAAGTCCGTTGCTCTATCCGCTGAGCTACGAGCGCCTGGCCGGCCCACGGAGTGTGCTGGCCAGCACATACTAGAGTTTCGCCGCCGCCCGGTCGAGCGGGATGTCAGGCAGCCGTGACGTCCGCTTTGTCCTCCGGGGCCGGCGGCACCGAGATCTCCGGTGTGCCCTTCGGCGGGACGAACGCGTCGACCCATCTGCCCAGTTCCTGGAAGACCTCGGTGCGGACGTCCTTGCCGGACAGCGTCAGGTCGTGCATGCCGCCGTCGAAACGCGCGATCGTCACCCGCGGGCCGAGCCGCGGCGCCCAGCGCACGATGTGTTCCACGTCCAGGACCGAGTCGCTCAGCCGGACGTCCTCGGTCCAACTGCGGCCCCGGAACGTCCTGGTCGAGCAGGCGACCAGGACCGGGGCGTTGATGGCCAGCCCGGCGCGAAGGCGGGCCTGGCCGCTGCGGATCGCTTCGAGCCATCCGGTACGGACGGGGAATCCGTTCAGCGGTTTCCAGGCGAGGTCGTACGTCCACTCGCCACGATGGTCGCTGTGCAGGCTCTGTCCGTACAGGCCCAGCGTGCTCATCGGCAGCACCCGGTACGGGTTGCGGCTGCTCGTGCGCCCGACCATGTTCATCAGCGGCCGGCGCAGCAGCCACGGCACGTTGAAGTCGAAGAAGGGGCTGTTCAGGAACAGTCCGTCGACGATGCCCCGGTCGCTGCGCGAGTGTGACCACAGCGAGGTGATCAGGCCGCCGGTCGAGTGGCCCGCGACGAGCAACTGCTCGTGGCCGTCTTCCTCGCGGATGATCCGGGCGGCCTCGTCCAGCTCCGGGTAGTAGTCGGTGAGGCTGCGGGCGAAGTTCGGCGTCTGGTGGGGCAGCAGGCTGCGGCCGTACTTGCGCAGATCCAGCGCGTAGAAGTCCCAGCCGCGTTCGACGAAGAAGTCGGCGAGGTGGGTCTGGAAGAAGTAGTCCACGAAGCCGTGCACGTACAGCACCGCGCGCCGTGACGGGGTCTCCCCGCGCCGGCGGACCAGGGTCGCGACGACCGCGCCCTCGTCATCGGTGCCCAGGTCGATGGTGTGCCGCTCGTACGGCGGGCCCAGGACGTCGGTCTCCACATCGTCAGGTTACCCACGCGTAGGGAGCTTCGCGCCATAGCAGATCAAGTCGAATTTCTGCGCTCGTCCACATTCCGCCTCCATCCACAGGCCCGGGCAGCTTTCGAAGCGGACATCCGGGCGGTCGGCGCACGCTGCTTGCCAGATCCCCCGCCGTACTTCCCGTCGTAAAGGAGACGCAGTGTTCGACACCAACATCGTGGTGGTCGGGAACGTTCTGACCGCGCCGGAGTGGCGCCGCACCGCCAGCACGAACACCCTGGTCGCGAACTTCCGGGTGGCGTCGACCGCCCGCCGGCTGGACAGGGACACCGGCCGTTGGGTGGACGGTAACCACCTTCGGGTGCGCGTCAACTGCTGGCGTCGGCTCGCCGAGGGAGTGGCGGCATCCGTCATGGTCGGCGACCCGGTCGTGGTGGCGGGACGCCTCTACACCCGCGACTGGACCGACTCGGAGGGCAACCTGCGCACCACGTACGAGATGGAGGCGATGTCGGTCGGTCACGATCTGGCCCGCGGCAAGGGCCGGTTCTTCCGCAACAAGCCGGCCGCAGCGACGAGCGCCACCGAGACGGTGGAGGCCGAGGGCCAGGTCCGCGGCGAGGCGGCGATGCCGGTCGCGGAGGACGAGGCACCCGCGGTGTACGGCGACGGCGTGCTGGACGGCGACGAGCCGACGTTCGAGGACGTCCCGGCCACGACGCCGGGCGGCTTCGACCCGATGGCAGCCCTCCGTGGCGGAAGCATCGAGCCCTTCGACACGACCATGGTCATCCCGGCCGGCGACGCGGGTCCGATTCCGGACCCCGCCGAGCCGGAGCCGGACCCGGTTCCGGCTCCCGACCAGGGTCCGGGTGGCGCTCCCGGCTCCGGTGCCGATCCTGGTCCGGTCCCGGGCCCGGGGCCTGGCCCTCGTTCCGGGCCCGAGTCTCGCTCAAACCGGACCACGGAGCGGAGATCTGCCGGGACAGGTCCCGGCGCCGACCGGCCCGACCCGGAGGGCGAGGCCGGGAGCGAGAGCCCGGCCCGCCGCACCGGCCGAAGCCGGAGCCCTCGGCGCCAGCCCGTCCCCGCGTGATCGCCTCCTGAACCGCCGCCGTTGCGGGGCCGACCTTTCCCCCGTGGGTTCCGCAACGGCGGTGCCGGACTGGCCCTCCCTTCCGCCCACCCGGCCGACCGCTCTGTGATCCGGCGCCGACCTCCGCGGCCGCCACCGCACAGGCAGGTCGGGCGGAGCGCACCGGCTTCGGTGCGGGTGGCCGAGGGCCGGCCGGCCGATGGGTCTCGCCGGGGGTGCGAGCGAGTCCCGTCGGCCCGGCGGATGGGTGTCCGGTGGTCGGCACCCATCCGCCGAACCCCCTGCCGTGCGGCGCCAGTCGCCGCCGGCGGTCCGGTCGCCGCTCTCCCGAGGGTGGCGACGGCCGGGCCCTGATACGCGGCGGCGGAAGAATCCCCGCTTTCGCCGCCGCCGGATCCGGTCGGGC
>NZ_QHHV01000394.1:0-4435 GCF_003947245.1 Actinoplanes sp. ATCC 53533
GTCCCCCACTCGCGGGTTGTTCGAGGTCTTCATCCGTGCCAATGACGTCGACAGCTGTAAGGTGCCGACGTCCGACGGCAGCGGCGACAGCGGTCGGGCCATTGCCGCCGTGTGGACGGAGTGGATGCGCTGGGCGATCCCGCGAATCCGGTCCGCGGTGCTGGCGACCCGACCGCTTCGCCCCTTCGCCCACCAGGACGACGCGGTATTCGGGGCGATGCTGTCCCAGCCACGGCTGCGGTTCCTGCTGGCCGACGAGCCGGGTACCGGCAAGACGCTGATGACCGGCATGTACCTCGCCGAAGGGCGCCGCCGAGGGCTGGTCCCCGGCAAGACGGTCATCGTCGTTCCCGCTCACCTGGTAGAAAAGTGGATCCGAGAGCTGAAACGGTTCTTCGGCATCGACGCGCACCGCATCACTGCCGAGATTGGCCGAGATCCCCTCGACCTACGCGACGACGTGGACGTGTGGGTCGTCTCACTGGACCTGTACACCTACAACAGCGACGTCCGACGCAAAATCGTCGGTAGTAGGGCGTCGTGGTCGCTCGCCGTCTTCGACGAGGCGCACCGGCTCACACCCACCTCGCAATACCTTGGCGCGGCCCGACTGCTGGCTGACACCGCGCACCACCTCTTGCTGCTGACCGCCACACCGCACAGAGGAAAGGAACACTTCTTCCGAGCACTGTTACACCTGCTTGACCCAGCCATCTACCCATGGGACGAATCGGCGAAGGACTACGGCGGTACCGTGCTGCGACCCGGCCGAGACAACTTCTTGCGTCGAATGAAAGAGGACCTGCGTAACCTCGACGGCAGCCTGCTGTTTCGTCCCCGCTTCGCCGAGACCCGCGAGGTGCATCTCACTCCTGCTGAGGCCGACGCCTACCAGGCGGTCATGGGCTACGTCGACACCTGGTATGCCTCCGACTCGGTCCTCGCCCACTCCATCTACGGCAAGCGGGCGGCATCGTCGATCACCGCTGCAGTCGAAACGCTGCGCCGCCGCGCCGCCGCACTTGCCGGCAGTCAGGCCGGGCGCACCGACCCGGTCGCCCCACACGGGTTCGACCAGGGCGATCTGGGCGGCGCCGACCTCGACTCGGACGAGGCGTGGCAGGAAGCCGAGCATGCGGTCCTCCAGACCAGAAGCCGGGACCGCCGAGCCGAACTTGAGGCAGTCAAAGCTGTCATCGGCCTACTCGAACATGCCCTCACATCGAAGGACGAGCCGGCCAAATGGCAGGCCACGGTCAACATCATGGCGGGACACAACATCGCCGCCGGAAGCGGCCAACTGCTCATCTTCACCGAGTTCACCGACACCGCTCGCTGGCTGGCCGGCCTGTTCCGCGGCGCCGGGTTCAGCACCGAGGTGCTCGACGGCAGCGTGGACCAGCACGTCCGGGAAGACATGCAGATGCGGTTTCTTGCCAACCGGTTCCAGGTGCTGGTGTCCACCGACGCGGGCGGCGAGGGGATCGATCTCCAATCCGCACATGTCATGATCGACTGGGATATCCCCTGGAGCCTCGTCCGGCTGGAGCAGCGGGCCGGACGCCTGCACCGCATTGGCCAGACTGACGACGTGCACATCTATCACCTCGTCGCCCCCGAGACTCGTGAAGGCCGGGTTCAGCAGGTCATGCTCGACAACCTCACCGCGGCCTCGCTCGCGCTTAACGGCCGTATCTATGACCTGCTTGACGCGACCGTTGACCGCGCCGGGTTCAGCTTCGGTGCCGCGATGGCCGCCGCCCATCGCGATCCCGACGCTGTCGCGCACGTTCTCGCCGCGGTTCCAGACACTGAAACGCTCGTGGCGCGGGCGAAGGAGATCGTCGCCGACGAGGACCAGCTCAGGACGCCCGTCAACCCGAGCGAGGCTATGCAGCGGCTTGCCGCAGATCGTCTCCAGGCCATCAACCCGGTAATCGTCTCCGCCTTCGTCGACCAGGTTGCACAAGTCGAGGGCTGGACGGCA
The DNA here is from genome assembly GCF_003947245.1 of Actinoplanes sp. ATCC 53533. Lineage (NCBI taxonomy): Bacteria > Bacillati > Actinomycetota > Actinomycetes > Micromonosporales > Micromonosporaceae > Actinoplanes > Actinoplanes sp. ATCC 53533. Next base: position 1,988 of record NZ_QHHV01000394.1, read on the forward strand.
ACCACCGGGCCAACGCCCGGGATTCGCATCCTTCGCTCCAGCCACACTGCCCTCCCCGACGTGTTCGGTGGAGGCAGCGAATGCTTGATCGCCGCCGACGCCGCCGCGGTCATCAAGGCCCGCGAGGAGCAGTTCCGCCGAGCGGGGGACGTCGTCGTCCTCGGCCCCACCGAGGAGGCGTTCCAAGAACTGGTCAACCGCGCCGGTCGCAGCTGCGAAGGCGACCTATTGGCCGGCGCCGCCGCTGTCGACCTCGCCTCGCTTACCGGCTACGCATTGTTCCTCTACGCCGCCGACTTCGAGCACCACGACGGCTTTCGCCGCAGTCGACGCACCGTGCCGTTCCTTGTCCGCTACTCCGGTGCCGGCGCGTTCACCGTCGCGTGGGAGTCGGTCATGAACCTCACGACCACAACAGCTGCCCCGACCGCGCCCGCACCAGCCGCCCGGTTCGAAGCCGATACCGCCGCGCGGGCTGCAGTCGACAGCGAAACAGCACGGCTTGAACGCGAGCAGCAGGCCATCACCGCGAAGACCCGTGCCGACGTCGACGACATCGAGCGCCGCTACAAACGTCAGGTGCGCAACCTCGCCTCGGACGCCAAACGGGAAGCTCTCGATCGGTTCGCCGCCATCAAGGCCCAACGTCTGGGCCAACTCGACCTCATCGACGACGTCAGCCACACCGCCCCCCGCCGTCTCGGCTGGATCCACGTCGCAGGCGGAGCCAGGGCCGAAGATCTCGGCCGCGATCCCGACTCCGAAAAGGTTGCCATCGCCAAGGTTGTCGCCGAACTTGAAGGGCTCGGCTGGGTGGTTGACGACCGTCAAACAGCCGGACTTGGATACGACCTGTTCGCTCGCAGGCCCGGCACCACAGACCAACGACTCATCGAGGTCAAGGGCTTCATTGGCGACCTACGACCAGTCATCCTCGAACAACACGAATGGGCGCAGGCCCAACAGCGGGGCCGCGACTACTGGCTCTACGTTGTCCTCGACTGCGCGAGCCAGTCACGTGTCGCCATTCGTTGCCAGGACCCAGCGGGGACCCTCGCCGGTGGACCCAAACTGATCAAACGCTTCAAGATCCCAGTCTCCCAGCTCCGCCGTTTGATGGAGGGCATGTGACCAGCGAGAGCCGAAAGATCATAGACGCCTGGTTCCCATGCGGGGCAGTCGATGAGGCTTGCGGCAACAGCTCAGGTTCGGGCCAGAACGAAAAAGCAATATTCACCTGGTTCGCGTCCCGGCCCATCGCTCAAGCCCGCGCCGCCGTCGCCACCGCATTGCTTCCGGATCGGCCCGACACCCGCAACCTGATCGACGCCGCGATCCGCGGCGACGGCGGCGCGATCGAAAAACTGGCCGACGTGGTCAGCACCCACTATCCGGACGGTCGGCCGGTAGTCCTAGACGTATTCTCCGGACGCGGCATCATCGCTCTTGAGGCGGCCCGTCTCGGCGCGACCGCGGTGGGCCTCGATCTTAGCCCCGTTGCGACCCTCGCAGGCCGGATCCTCGCCGACTACCCAGTCCGCGACTGGTCCTTGGAACCGCCGTTGCCATGGATCTCCGAGACCGCCCCAGAAGCCGGGCTGTTCGATGCCGACAGCAGGCCACGGTTGATCGCAGATCTCGACGTGTTCCTCGCTGAGGTGGGGCGTCGCACGGAGGTCGCGGTTGCGCCTTTCTACCCGAAGAATCCAGATGGCTCGTACCCGTGGGGCTACCTCTGGGCAATCAGCATTCCCTGCGATGGATGCGGACGTCGGTTTCCACTGGTCGGTAGTCTGGTTCTGCGCCATCCATACACCAGGACAGCAGACGCAGGTCAGGCACTGCGGCTCGCCGTTGACGGCGACGGGTGGCGGGCCGAGGTCACCGCGGGCCGGCCTCAACAGGCCCCGACCTACTCATCGACGGAACTGGGAGACGGGCGGAAACGCAAAGGGAAGAGTGCTCGCTGCCTATTTTGCCAGCACCCTCACAGTCTTGAAACGGTCAAGGCAAAGGGCTTCGCCGGCGAATATCGCGACGAAGTTCTGGTTGCTGCTGACACATTAGGCGATACGAAGAAGGTGTTCCGCGACCTGCGTGCCGAAGAGCGAGCAGCCGCTCAGTCCGTCGACCTTTCTAAGCTAGAGCCCTTCGGCTCACTCAACGCGGTGCCAAACGAATCCATCCCGGCCGGCAACGTCCACACCGTGATGGCCAGCGGATACGGTTACCGGACGTTTGGCGATCTCATGTGCAACAGGCAGGCGCTGCAATTTGCCGAGACCGCCCGAGCCATCCGCGCTTGCCACGCTGACACTCTGGCCGCCGGCATTTCGCCAGAATACGCCCGTGCTCTCGCCACCTTCGCCGCAGCAACGCTTGCCCGCCGCCTCCGCGTCGCCACCCGAGGGTGCGGTGTCCAGGCCATGGGCAAGGAAGACGGTTCGG
>NZ_QHHV01000395.1:0-5344 GCF_003947245.1 Actinoplanes sp. ATCC 53533
CTGGCGGCGCTGCACGTGCTCGCCGCGCTCGGCGGCCAGAACCAGCCGTTGTCGCTGTTCGCGGCCGATTTCGAGCGGTATGCCGCCTCGGGTGAGATCAACTCCACGGTCGCCGACGCGACCGCGAAGGTCGCCGAGGTGCGGGCCGCGTTCCCGGAGGCCACCTTCGACGAGCTCGACGGAATGACCGTGCAGCTCGCCGATGGCTCCTGGTTCAATCTGCGTGCGTCGAACACCGAGCCCCTGCTGCGACTGAACGTGGAAGCGCCGAAGCCGGACCGGATGGCGGTCCTGCGCGACGAAGTGCTCGGGATCGTTCGCGGTTAGGATCACCTGGTTCCGCAAAAGCCCGCGCACGTTATAAGGAGCCGTTCGGTGGCCCTCGACCCGCAGTTGCTGGAGATTCTGGCCTGCCCGGACACACACCACGCGCCGCTTGAGTACGATGCCGGCGCGCAGACGCTGACCTGCACCGAGTGTGGTCGCGTCTTTCCCGTGCGTGACGACATCCCGGTGCTCCTCCTGGACGAGGCGATCATCGAAGGGAAGGCGTCCTGATGGCCGGCCCGGTCGAGGGAGCGGCCGGCCTGACCGGCCGGCGGGTGGCTGACGAGGCGCTGCTCTCCGATGAGCAGGCGATGCTCCGCAACGACCCGGGCGGCATGCTGCGCGCCACGGCGTCCGCGGGTGCGCAGGTCCGCGAGTCGGCGGCGCTGGCCGCCGAGGCCAACCTGAGCATGCTGGCCGAGGAGGGCCGCCCCCGCGCGGTCGTCGTCGCCGGCATCGGTACGGCCGGCCTGACCGGCAACATCCTCGCCACCGTCGCCGGACCGCGCTGCCCCGTGCCGGTCATCGGGCACCGCAGCGCGGGAGTGCCCGGCTGGGTCGGCGCCGCCGACGTGGTCATCGCCGTCTCGGCCAGCGGTCGCAGCCCCGAGGCGCTGGCCGCCGCGGACGCCGCCGCCCGGCGTGGGGCGCGCCTGGTGGCGATCGGCAACCCCGACTCCGAGCTGCAGGCGATGGCCGAGCGCGCCCGGGCGCCGTTCATCCCGGTGCCGCGGCGGGCCCCGGCCCGGGCCAGCCTCTGGGGCCTGGCGGTGCCGGTGCTGCTGGCCGCCCGCAGCCTGGGCCTGGTCAAGGTCAACGAGGCCGACCTGGCCGAGACCGCCGCCCGGCTGGACGCCGACGCCGAGCGCTGCCGCGCGGGCGCCGAGTCCTTCGTCAACCCGGCGAAGTCCCTGGCGCTGGGCCTGGCCGGCTCGATCCCCATCGTGTGGGGCTCGAGCCCGCTCGCCACCGTCGCCGCCCGCCGCTTCGCCGACACCCTGGCCGCCAACGCCCGCTATCCGGTGATGGCCGGTGCGCTCGGCGAGGCCGGCCGCGGCCGGGTCGGCCTGCTCGACGGGCCGTTCGGTGGCCTGGCCGAGTCGATGCGGGACATCTTCGCCGACCCGGACGAGGAGAACGAGCTCACCACCCGGCTGCGACTGGTGGTGCTGCGCGACGGCGGCCTCAACCCCGAGGAAGAGGCCGACGAGCCGGTGGCGGTCGAGGAGCGCCGGGCGGACGCGGTGCAGACCCTCGCGGAGCGCCGCGGCGTGCGCTGTGACGTGGTCACCGCCGAGGGCGGCTCCGCCCTGGAGCGGCTGGCGTCGCTGGTCGCCGTCCCCGACTTCGCGTCGATCTACCTCGCGCTGGCTCATGGCCTCGACCCGATGGCCGTGCCGGCCATCAACGAGATGAAGGAGCTCAGCAACCCGATGCCGGAGGGGCTGCAGTGAGCGCGGGCGGCGGTAACAAAGCGATCGTCGCCGCCCTGGGTGCCAACCTCGGCATCGCGGTCACCAAGTTCGTGGCGTGGCTGCTGACCGGCTCATCGTCGATGCTGGCCGAGGCCATCCACTCGGTCGCCGACTCCGGCAACCAGGCCCTGCTGCTGCTCGGCGGCAAGCGCGCGCAGCGCAAGGCCACCGCGGAACACCCCTTCGGGTACGGCCGTGAGCGTTACATCTACGCGTTCATCGTCTCCATCGTGCTGTTCAGCGTCGGCGGCCTCTTCGCGCTCTACGAGGCGTACCACAAGCTGCACGAGCGGGAGGGCATCCACAGCTGGCACTGGGTGCCGGTAGTGGTGCTGGGCGTGGCGATCGGCCTGGAGAGCTACTCGTTCCGGACGGCGATCGTGGAGTCCAACCACGTCCGCGGCAAGACCAGCTGGGTCAACTTCGTGCGCCGCGCCAAGGCTCCCGAGCTGCCGGTCGTGCTGCTCGAGGACGCCGGCGCGCTGCTCGGCCTGATCTTCGCCCTGTTCGGCGTGGTGCTGACCCTGATCACCGGCGACGGCCTCTGGGACGCCGTCGGCACCGGCGCGATCGGCCTGCTGCTGGTGGCCATCGCCATCATCCTGGCGATCGAGACCAAGAGCCTGCTGCTGGGCGAGGGTGCGAACCCCGAGGACGTGACGAAGATCGAGCAGGCCATCCTGGCCGGCCCCGGGGTCGAGCGGATCATCCACATGAAGACCCTGCACCTTGGCCCCGAGGAGCTGTTGGTGGCCGTGAAGGTCGCGGTGCCGTCGACGGAGAACGCGACGGAGGTGGCGCAGCACATCAACGAGACCGAGGTCCGGATCCGCGAGGCGCTGCCGATCGCCCGGGTCATCTACATCGAGCCGGATATCTACAGCCCGCAGGCCGCGGCGGCCTCGACCGCGGACGTCGGCACGCAGCCGACCACGGCGTAACTCTTCACGAACGGGGGCGGCTGTGGCTGCTGTACTCCCACTGCGGGGCGTCATCCGGCCGTACGCCTGGGGCTCGCGCAGCGCGATCGCCGAGCTGCAGGGCCGGCCGGCGCCCAGCGACGCCCCCGAGGCGGAGCTCTGGCTGGGCGCCCACCCGGGCGATCCGTCCACAGTGACCGGGCCGGACGGCCCGGTCAGCCTGGCGGCGATGATCGGCGACGACCCGAAGGGCCAGCTCGGCGCGGAGGTCGCGGACGAATTCGGCGCCCGGTTGCCGTACCTGATGAAGGTGCTGGCCGCCGCGGCGCCGCTGTCGCTGCAGGCCCACCCGGACGCGGCGTACGCGAAGCAGGCGTACGCGGCCCAGGAGGCCGATCCGGCGGCGCCGCGCAACTACACCGACGCGCACCACAAGCCGGAGATGCTGGTCGCGCTCACACCGTTCGACGCGCTCTGCGGCTTCCGGGCCCCGGACGTGTCGGCGGCGGTCCTGGACGGCCTGCGCATCCCGCGCCTGGCCCCGGTCATCGCCGCGCTGCGGGCCGGCCCGGCCGGCCTGCGCGACGCGGTCCGCGAGCTGCTGACCTGGCCGGCGGAGGACCGCCGGGCGCTGATCGAGGACGTGGTCACGGCCGCGCGCGCCGCGCAGGGGCACGCGCGGAGCTACGCCCTGGCGATCGACCTGGCCGGCCACTACCCGGGCGACCCGGGCGTGCTGGTGGCGTTGCTGCTCAACCAGGTCCGGCTGGCGCCGGGCGAGGCGATCTGGATGCCGGCCGGCAACCTGCACGCCTACCTGGGCGGCACCGGCATCGAGATCATGGCGGCCAGCGACAACGTCCTGCGCGGCGGCCTGACCCCGAAGCGCGTGGACGTCGACGAGTTGCTGCGGGTGCTGCGCTTCGAGGTCCTGGACGACCCGATCCTGCCGCCGACCCAGGTCGCGCCGGGGGTGCGAACGTGGCAGGTGCCGGTTCGCGAGTTCGCGCTGTACCGGATGGAGCTGACCCCGGCCGCCCCGCCGCTGCCCCTGCCGGGCACGGGCCCGCGCATCGCGCTGGGCATCCGGGGCGACGTCTTCGTGGCGGAAGCGGTGGACGGCACCCCGGTCGAGGTGACACCGGGAACGGCGGCCTACGTCCCGGCCGAAACCGGCCCGGCGACCGTGGCAGGCGTCGGCGAGATCTTCGTGGCAGCCGTCGCCTCCTGACACTTCAGCTGCGGTTGTCTCACAGCGATGCCTCGCCCGCTGTCGTTCTGTCGGTGAGCCGGCCGGGGAAGCGGGCCGCCGAGCCACGGCCAGACCACTACGTAGGGTATTAACTACGATTTTTCCTGATTTGCTTGACACGACGTGTGCGGAGTGTGAATCTATAAACACGCAGCGTCATTGGTGATCGGGGGGTCCCACGGACGCGCGCGGTACCAAACCGGGGGGATGAACGGGGCGGCGGGTCTTCGGACCCGTCGCCCCGTTCGCTGTCCGCGAAGCTCGCCGGGAAGGGTTGTGCCGGAACGGGCGCCGGAAGAGGAAGGGGAAAGAAGGCGTGCCGTGCGATTTGGCGCGTAATGTCAATGGCTGCCTTCCCTCCCCAGGAGTATGGATGACCAGCACCCTGCCCGCCGCCGGCGGAGCGCAGCGCCCGCGGACCGTTGCCGAGGGCGACTTCAAGGTCGCCGATCTCTCGCTCGCCGCGTTCGGCCGCAAGGAGATCCAGCTCGCCGAGCATGAGATGCCCGGCCTGATGTCGCTGCGCGGGGAGTATGGCCCGAGCCGGCCGCTGCGGGGCGCGCGGGTGACCGGGTCGCTGCACATGACGATTCAGACCGCGGTTCTCATCGAGACGTTGACCGCTTTGGGCGCGGAGGTTCGCTGGGCCTCCTGCAACATCTTCTCCACCCAGGACCATGCCGCCGCCGCGATCGTCGTCGGGCCGGATGGCAGCGCGGAGAGTCCCCAGGGCGTGCCGGTCTATGCCTGGAAGCGCGAGACGCTCGCGGAGTACTGGTGGTGCACCGAGCAGGTGCTGCTCTGGCCCGACGGCGACGGGCCCAACATGATCCTCGACGACGGCGGCGACGCCACGCTGCTCGTGCACAAGGGTGCCGAATTCGAGAAGCTCGGCTCCGTCCCGTCCCGGGATGCCGCCGACTCCGAGGAATATGCCGTCATCCTGTCCGTGTTGCAGCGCAGCCTGGCCGCGGATGACCGGCGCTGGACCAGGGTCGCCGCGAGCATCAAGGGTGTCACCGAGGAGACCACCACCGGCGTGCACCGCCTCTATGAGATGCAGCAGCAGGGGACGCTGCTCTTCCCGGCGATCAACGTCAACGACTCGGTGACCAAGAGCAAGTTCGACAACAAGTACGGCTGCCGGCACTCGCTGATCGACGGCATCAACCGGGCCACCGACGTGCTCATCGGTGGCAAGGTCGCCGTGGTCTTCGGCTATGGCGATGTCGGCAAGGGCTGCGCCGAGTCGTTGCGTGGCCAGGGCGCCCGGGTCGTCGTCGCCGAGGTCGATCCGATCTGCGCGCTGCAGGCCGCGATGGACGGCTATCAGGTCGCCACCATGGACGACGTGGTCGGAACCGCCGACA
>NZ_QHHV01000396.1:0-5870 GCF_003947245.1 Actinoplanes sp. ATCC 53533
CGCCATGACGTACACCTGAGCGTACGCTCAGACGTACGTACTCTGCCGAAGCTTGAGGAGCCACCATGAAGGTGCTGACAATCAGCGACGTCCGCAAGAACTTCGCAGCCGTCGTGGACATGGTGATCGACGATGCCGAAGAATGCGTCATCCCTCGCGGCGGCGGCAAGGCGGTCGTGATCGTCTCCCTCGACGAGTGGAACGCCATGAGGGAGACACTGCATGTCCTCGGCTCAGCGTCGAACGCTCGCCGCCTGCTGGAGAGCATCGCGCAGGCCGACGCCGGCCTGGTTGAGGAACATCCGCTACTCGATCCCGACTCCGCCGCACACGACTCCGGCAAGGAAGCGGCGTGAGCCTACGCATCGTCTTCACCCCCAACGCCTGGCAGGACTACGACGGCTGGCTACGCCGTGACATGAAGATGGCCCGTCGCATCAGCAAACTGATCATCGATGTCCAGCGGGATCCGAAAGGAACGGGGATCGGCAAGCCGGAGATGCTGAAGGGCCCACTGTCAGGCTGGTCGTCCCGCCGCATCAACGACGAGCACCGACTGATCTATCGAATCCGCGGCAACGACTTGGAGATTGCCGCCTGCCACGGCCATTACCTCGACAAATGACCAGCGGCTCCAAAGCCGCCGTGGAGCGACCGGCGCCACCCACGCACCGAGGGCATCCGAGGCCTCGACCCTCGTCCATTTGCCGATGCCGGGACCGGGCTTCAGATTCTCGCGGCGACCGGTGCGGGCACCAGCCCGGCAGTCCACGCTTCCGAACAGCCGTCCCATCCCCCTCCCGCACGCTACACGGACAGTGCTAGCAAACGCCGTCAGCATGGCGAGCCCCGCCGGTGTACGGAACAGGGAGGCGGTGGCCCGTACAGGGCCACCGCCAGCGATCTTGCAGTGGAGGTAACGAGGGCTTACTTGAACCTCGCTGGCCAGGTCACAGAGCTGCGGACCGCCCTCACCAAGCTCGCCCGGCCCGATGCGCCGGCCGATGAAACCTGACCTTGGTGGCACCTGACGTGATGGACTTTCGTCGGTGTGCCGGACGGACGGGAGCGACAAGACTGCCCAGGGACGTCCGGCAAGGCACAGGTTGAAGCTCGCCCAGTACCCACCACCGGGCTAACCTCTTAGCTAAGGAGGACCGTCATGTCCGAGACAGCTGCGCAGTTCAACATCCACGACGCGAAGACAAACCTCTCGCGGATCATCGATCGTGTTGAGCACGGCGAAGAGATCATCATCAGCCGAGCCGGAACCCCGGTCGCAAAGGTGATCCCGTTGAACCGCAGGGTCGACAGAGTTGGTCGAGGCTCCCTCGCCGGCCTGCTCGTCATGGCCGAGGACTGGGATTCCCCCGAGGTGAATGAGTCCATCGCGCGGGACTTCGGCCTCGCATGAGCCTGCTCCTCGACACTCACGTCGTGCTGTGGTGGCTCACGGACGACCCCACGCTCGCCGACGAAATCAAGGACCGGCTGGACCACGAACCGGACGTTTACGTCAGCCCTGCGACGATCTGGGAAGCAGCCATCAAGCAGTCGATCGGCAGGCTGGACAAACCGGCCGATCTCGCTGAGCACATCCGCGATAGCGGCTTCCGGCATCTGAATATCACTGCCGAGCACGCCATCGTCGCCGGACGGCTTCCGCTCATTCACAGAGATCCGTTCGATCGGATGCTCATCGCCCAAGCCCGAGTAGAGCACCTGACGCTAGTCACCCGAGACGCCGAGATACTGAAGTACGACGTCGGAACGCTGGCCGTCTGACGCAACCGGCTCGGCTCGGAGTATCAGCGGAGACGCCATCGACTCACTTGAACCCCGACACACTCCGGGCAACCACCGCACTGCGGGGCTTCCGGGGGCTCGGCCCCCGGAGCAGACATGACGAGAGGCCCCGGTCCGCGCTTTCCGCGGACACAGGGCCTCTGCCTCTCGTGGAGGTGCCGGGAATCGAACCCGGGTCCTTCGTTGTTTTGTCAGGGCTTCTCCGAGCGCAGCTCACTATGCCTCTACTCGGCCCCGGCGTTCACGTGAGCAAGATGCCGTGACGGGCCCAGTCGCTGATTAATCTCGCCGTGCGGTCCCCGCGACCGGGACCGGTTGGCCAACCTTCTAGCTGATGCCGGAAGTCTGAGACGAAGGTGTTCTCAGTCCGACAGACCCGCTACTCGCCTCAGGCGGCAAGTGCGAAGTCAGCGCGATTGTTATCGGCGCTTATTGTTTTCCGACGACCGATTCTCGAGACGACGTCGGCTTCCTCGGCTCGCTTCCCCTGTCTCCACGTACGAAGTCGAAACCAGTCACCCCCCAGTTGTGTACCCCTCAACTCTAACGTGTCCGGGCCGGAACTTCATTCCGGTATCAGCCGAGCTGGCACGGCGCGCCGTCGACGGTGCAGGTGGCGGGCTGGATCTTGCCTCTGACCTGCTTCGACGCTTCGAAGCCCAGGCTGATTTTACTTCCCGGCGCGAGTGGGCCGCCGGTGAAGACGAACGTGTTGCCCTGGCGGCTGAGTTGGGCGTTCCAGGTGTTGCCGACGCCGACGCCCGCGCTCGGGGCGAAGGTCAGTTTGACCGTCCAGGTGCGGGCCGGGCCGGTCTTGTTCGTCACGTCGACGTTCCCGATGAACCCCCGGTCCCAGCTCGCGCCCGTCGTGTAGCGCCCGCTGAGGGCCGTTTCCGGGGTGGGTGGCGGCGTTGTCCGCCGTGGCGTCGGCTTGGTCGTCGCCTTTGCGGTCGGCTTCGGTGCGGCGTTGCTCGGTGTGCGGCGGGCCGGGGTCTTCGACGGAGTGCCCACGCCGCTCACGCCCTCGCGGCTCACGCCCGTGCCCTCAATCGCAGCCGTGGGCGAGGTCGCCTGGGCCAACGGGATCAGCGAGGGATCGACGCCGATCATGGGCATCGGCGGCTGGACCATCAGCGGGACCCGGCTCTGCGACCGGGCCGGTTCGACGGCCCGTACCGCCACCCAGGAGACCATGACGAGCAGGAGTGTTGCCGCCCCGCCGACGAAGGTGTATCGGCGCAGGGGAAAGACGGTGGTTTGCTTGGCGGGCAACTGCGGTCCCTTCGCGCGACTGGTCAGCCGCGGCGACATTACCGGTCAGTGCATGCCCTTGCTACGGCGACCCATGGCCTTGTTGATCTCTTTCTGGGCGTCCCGGGCGGCGAGGTCCTGGCGTTTGTCGTACGCCTTTTTGCCCTTGGCCAGGCCGAGCTCGACTTTCGCGTACCCGTTGTGGAAGTAGACCGACAGGGGCACCAGGGTGAGGCCGTCCTCGCGCAGCTTGCCCATCATCTTGTGAATCTCGTCGCGCTTGAGCAGCAGCTTGCGGACCCGGCGCGGCTCGTGGTTGGTCCAGGTGCCCTGCGTGTACTCCGGGATGTGCATCCCGTGCAGGAAGATCTCGCCGTTGTTCTCGTGGCCGAACGCGTCGACCAGCGACGACCGGCCGGCCCGCAACGACTTGACCTCGGTGCCGGTCAGCACCATGCCGGCCTCGTAGGTGTCGAGGATGGCGTAGTCGTGCCGAGCCTTGCGGTTCGAGGCCACGACCTTGCGCCCCTGTTCGCGTGGCATCGGTGTGCTCCTTGCGGGTGGCAAAAGAAAGGCCCGGCCGAGCGGCCGGACCTGTCAAATGGTACTCGCGGACCGTCAGCAGAGGCATCCGGGTAAATAGTCGAGCGGGTTCTTCGGTACGCCGTCGAAGCGCGTCTCGAAATGCAGGTGGTAGCCGGTGGAGGCGCCGGTGGTGCCGACCCGGCCGATCACCTCGCCCCGCCGGACGTACTCGCCGTCGTGCACGAGGATCTTGGACTGGTGTCCGTAGCAGGTGGAGAAGCTCCGGCCGCCGCGCTTGCCGTGGCTGATGCAGGTGTAGTTGCCGTACCCGCCGTTCCAGCCGGCCTGGACGACCCGGCCGCCGGCCGCCGCGTGGATCGGGGTGCCGCCGCCGGCGGCGAAGTCGGTGCCCGCGTGCAGTTGCCAGACCCGGTAGTAGGGGTCGTAGCGGTTGCCGAAGCTGCTGGACTTCCAGCCGTGCACCGGCATCAGCAGGTTGCCGCCGACGTATTCGCCACCGCCGCCGTTCCGGTCGTCCCAGTCGCGCAGCGCATCCTGGATCCTGGCCTCCTCGGCCTTGGCGGCCTCGTACTCGGCGAGGACGGCCGCGCGCTGGGAGCGCGCGACGACCAGGGCCGAGCGGCGGCTCTGCGCCAGCTTGACGACCGTGGCGCGGGCCCGCTGCGCGGCCGCCTGCGCCCGCCTGGCGACCGCGAGCTTGTCGGTGGCCTCCCGCTCGGCTTCCTCGGCGACCCGCTTGGCGAGCCCGGCCCGGTCCTGTTCGGTACGGGCGGTGCGGCGCGCCCCCATGAACTGATCGACGTGCTCCTGCTGCTTCTGCATGACCTGTTCGACCAGGCCGAGCCGGTCCATGGCGTCCTGCGGGCCGCGCGCGCCCACCAGCATGTTGAGGGTGGCGAAGTTGCCGCCCATGTAGGAGGCCGCGGCGATCTGGTCGACCCGGTCGCGGGCCTCGTCGACACGCTCCTGTGCCCGCTCGAAGCGGCCGGCGATCGCGGTGTAGGACACGCGGGCGGTGTCGGCCTTGCGCCGGGCGGTGGCGGCCTGGGCCGAGGCGGCCGCGACGATGCCCCGGTTGGTGGCGACCTTCCGCTGCGCCTCGGGCAGCGCGGCCGTGGCGGCGGCCAGGCGGCGCGCGGCGTTGCGGGCGGTCGCGGTGGCGTGCTCGAGGATCGCCTCGGCGCGGTCCACCGCGCGGGCCGCGCGCTTGGCGTCGTCCCCGGGCTCGGCTGCGGAAGCCGGTGCGGCCAGCGCCAGCGCGGCGGCGCAGAACACGCTCAGGCCGACGGCGAGCGCGGTGGTAAACCGGTGGTGGCGGCGATGACAAGACTTCACGAAGAGTCACCGTACTCCGACTATCCGTGACAATTCGCGGCTTAGGCGGCTAACCGCCCGAAAAACGCAGTCGCCGCGCACCCTCGTCGGATGCGCGGCGATCGGGACAGATCGGATCAGACCTTGAGGTAGAACCGCAGGGTGATCCACGCGGTGATCGCGCTGACCCCGGCGCCGACGCCGGCCAGCAGCGGCAACATGAGCCACACGTTGCCGTCCGGGATCGGGGTGAGCACGTTCGTCAGGGCCTGCAACCGGCCGTCCAGCAGGACGATCTTGCCGATGAAGATGAACGCGAAGCCCAGGATCGCGCCGATCAGGCCGGCCACCACCGCCTCGAGCACGAACGGCGCCTGGATGAACCAGTTGGAAGCCCCGACCAGCTTCATGACCGCGACCTCACGCCGCTTGCTGTATGCCGCCACCTGGATCGTGTTACCGACCAGCAACAGCGCCGCCATGGCCATGAAGGCCGCGACCACGAGGGCCATCACCTGGATCGCGTTGAAGATCTTGAAGACCTTGTCCAGCAACTCCCGCTGATCGACGATGTCCTGGATGCCGGGCATCCCCTTGACCTGCTCCGCGAACGCCTTGTATTGCTCCGGGTCCTTGAGCTTGACCCGGAACGACGCCGGCAGGCTGTCCGGGGTCACCGAGTTGACGAAGTCTGGCGAGTCCTTCCAGAGCTCCTTGAACTTCTCGAACGCCTGGGCCTGCGTCTCGAACTCCTTGTTCAGGACGAGCGGGTTCGAGGCGATCGCGTTGTTGATCGCGCTGGTCTGCGGCTCGGTGACGTCCTGACGCAGGAAGATCGAGACCTCGACCTTGCCGTAGTAGAAGTTCTTCATCTGGTCGACCTGCATGTACATGAGCACGCTGGCGCCGAGCATCGTCAGGGAGACCGACATCGTGATGATCATGGCGATGGT
>NZ_QHHV01000397.1:0-5296 GCF_003947245.1 Actinoplanes sp. ATCC 53533
TCGACCGGCTTCTCGGTCAAAGTCGGCGCAACCCGCTACACGACGACAGCCCGGCACTGCGTTGCGCATGACTACCGGCCCCTCAACAACACAAAGAGCTACGGCGACGGCGTGCGGAATTCCACAGACGGCGCGGCTCGCCAAATGAGTGCGAAGGGGTCACCGCTCATGTTCGACGGATCCCACAATGATTCCAATGGTTACAAGAAGACCGTCGTTGGTTATGGTGACGTGAGCCTCGGCGACAAGGTGTGCACCAGTGGGGCGAACTCCGGCGTCCACTGCGGCATTCGCGTCACCCAGATGGTTCACTGGTTCGACGATGAGTACCCGCATGTCAGCAATTCAACGTTCTCGACGATCGTCGGAGATCAGGACGACCATAAGACCGCGGCCTGCAAGGGTGACAGCGGCGGCCCGGTCCTGGTGACCGCCGGTGATATGAAGGTCAAGGCCGTGGGCATGATCCAGGGAGGGCCGGCCGACGACGCGAGGTACCGGACCTCCTCTCCCACCTGGGGTGGCAACAGCGTCTGCACCTGGCGCTTCTACTTCACCGCGATGCGCACGATCGTCAATACTCTTCCCAACGCGTCCCTCGTGACCGGCTGAGCCTTGAGCGGATGGCGGTAGCGATACCCGGCCTCCGGTAGCGACGGACAACGATTCCGCCAGGGACGTGCCCGCTGCGCCGGAGGCCGGTGCGCTTTGCAGCGGGGATCCGAGAAATCCCAAGTTTTCGGCAGAACCCCTTCCACAGGCAGGGCTGGCCGTGACGTTATCAACGTGAACCGTGCCGGCTGGCCGGCGGCACCGCCAGAGTGAGGTCACCGTGACGTTCGATGAGTTCCTCCGCGCCGAGATGGCCGGGCTCGCCCGGTTCGCCGGTGCGCTGACCGGCGATCATCATCTCGCCGAGGACGTGCTGTCCGACGCGCTGATGATCACATCGGCGCGGTGGGGCCGGATCGGGCGGATGGACAATCCCGTTGGATACGTGCGTCGCGTCGTGGTCACCACCTTCCTGTCCGAGCGCCGGAAGGCACGACGTCGGCGCACTGAGGCAACGGCCGACTTGAACGTGTTGGACCGGGCAGGCCATGACCCGCATGAGGCGGTACACGGCCGCGATGCCATCGAACGGCTGTTGGCCAACCTCACTGCGCAACAGCGCGCCGCAGTCGTGCTGCGCTACCTGTTCGACCGCCCGGATGAAGACATCGCCGCGGTTCTGTCCTGCTCGGCCGCCACGGTGCGGTCGCACCTTTCCCATGCCCGCGCGGCCTTGCGCCTGGCCGCGGCTCCTGCGGAACGAGGCACATCCTGATGGACCCCACCCAGCTACGCGACACGCTGTCGCAGCACGACGCCGACCCCGACATCGTGCTCACCAAGCTGCACACCAAGCTGAGCGCTCGCCGCCGACGCCAGCAGGTGACCGGTGTCCTGGCCGCCGTCCTGGTTGTTACGGTCGGGATCGGTACTTGGTCGACCATTGGCCGGGCTCCGGCGAGCAGTCCGAGCCCGGCCGTCGGTGCGCTGCCCGGTGCCGAGACCACCGGCGGCGCCGCTGACTCCGGTTTCGGCGCGAGCGGGTGTCTCGCGTTGACGGAGTCGATCTCCCGGACCGCGGCCGATGGGGTGTCTCTCATCACCGCGCAGGGCAAGCTGACTGGACGTACCGGGATCGACGGCTACGACCATCAGGAGATGGTGCTCACCCACGTCCGCACCCTCGTGGGTCCCAAGGTCAGCGACGGCGCCACCGCTTGGACACTGACAGTGAAGCGACCTGCCACTCCCGAACCGGGCGTCACCGAAGGCGGTCCCGACGGGCCATTGTGGGGCCCCGAAGGAGCATTGATCGGCTTCTACGCCACACAACAGGTAAACAAGGGTCCCCTCGGCGCCACCATCAATCACGTACCCGTCGTCGGCGAGAACGCCATCCTGCTCGCCGACGACTGCTGGAACGGTTTCGCTCCCGGCGATCTGAAAGGTACGCCGTACAGTGGCCCGCTCACGGAAATCCCCGGCAGCAACACCTACGACCGGCTTGCGCGACGGGGATTCGTCGCCATCCCGCTCAAAAGCATCGAAGGCCTGATCAAGTAGTCCCCGAATCTCGCCAAGGGCGGGAAGCCGTCGGGCGCGTCACCGTGCTGCCACTCGCGGCCCAGGCTGGGCAAAGCGCCACACCCGTGCGGGTACAACTGGCAAGGCATGGTGTGACGCCTGAGAGGCGGCTGTCACACCCGCTCAGCGCCGCTCGCCGCTGGTCCGGCCCCCATTCGACCTCCGGAATGCCGCCGTGTCGCTCTGAGTGAACGCAGGGCCCGGTTACCCAGGTCGCCGAGTGGGCGGACAACAGCGTGCACGTCCTCATGCGGGTGTACGCCAGGCGCTTCCATGGTCAGGACGAGGCGGTCCGGAAGCGTATTGAGTCCGCACTCCTGATTCGCGAAAGAGTGACAAGGCAGGTCGTTGGCCGGTTGGAAAGGCCGATCAGCGACGGACGAGGGACCGCGTGTCGAGTTCAAACCGGAACGGATGCTCGGAGGTTAGGCTCGCACCGGTCTTCACGACGGCTTCCTCGACGTAATGCTGGTCATCGAGGCGGTTGAGCCGCAGCGTAAGCGAATCCGGCGCCTCGTGCTCGACCAGGAGATACCACCCGATGCTGGCGGCAGCGTATAGCTGCATCTTGAGCACACGCTCCATGGCGGCGTTGCTCGGCAAAACGATCTCACCGATCAGAAGGACCCGGGAAGCGTCCGCCGTGACGGCCTCCTCGTCCAGGTCCACCACAGCCAGGTCGGGAATCACGATGCGGCCGGTGTGCAGCCGGATGTTGATCGCCTCGCACACGAAGAGCCCGGCCGGCGAGGCGCCTTCCTCCAGCGCGTTCGCCAGACGGCGGGAAAGGCGCTGATGGCTCATGGTCGGCGCGGGGCTCACCACCAGGCTCCCATCGATCAGCTCGATCCGGTCCGTCGTCTCGCCGAGCGCAAAGTACTCGTCCTCAGTCCATGGACCGACGTGGTCAACCACTCCCACGCTCATCGACGACGTCACCCCCACCGGCTCACGAGAATCTGCTCACAGCCCACGGTATGGCGCCGTAGGCGGCATGGCGTCCCTGGAAGCGGCACACCAGTGGGGTAGAACGAGATCGACCGTAAGGCGATGGTAATTCCGAAGCGGGCCCGTGCACTGCTCGCCGCCGTTCGCGTCAAGGAGAGACGTTCTTCGGCTACCGGAGGAAGCGTTCCACCTGCGGGAGGACGAGTACGAGCGACCAACGCGCAAGGACAGGTGGGGATGGCTCCACCTCACCGGGGCAACCGTGGCCGTCGGCAACGGGTGGGGCGACGCGGACGGCACGATCGAGCACCGGGCGCTCAAGCACCGAGGCCGCAACGCGACCCGCGACGTTCCGGCCGCCCCGGACCTCTGAGCCCTGCTTGACCAGCACCTCGCCGACTACCCCGCCGGAGTGAACGGCTGGCTGTTCGTCACCCGGAGCGGCCCCGGCGGGAAGTGCCGGCCTCGGCAGGGCAGCCATTGACGAACAACGCCTACGGGACGGCCTGGCGCAAAGCGCGAGAGAAGGTCTTGACGCCCGCACAGCAACGCTCCCCGCTGGCCCGCCGGCCGTATGACCTGCGCTACGCCGCCGCAGGTCGCCGAATGGGCAGGGGCACAGCGTGCACGTCCTGATGTAGGTCTACGCCAAGTGCATCGACGGCCAACGGGAAGCAGCCAAGAAGCGGATCGAGGAAGCGTTGAAGGCCGAGGATGCGGAGCCCGACCAGCCGGAAGGATCTTGACCAACTTTGCCGCGCATTTGCCGTGACGAGTGAGATCAACCGGTCCTGAGTGAGACTCAGCGGGACCTACAAGATCGGCCCCTCACCGCTGTTTCAGCAGGTGAGGGGCCGTTTCTTGCTGCTTGTGGCGGGTAGAGGATTCGAACCTCTGTAGCTTTCGCGACGGATTTACAGTCCCGTCCGCACATCGGCCGTGACCAGGCCGTACGACCGAAACCTGTACGGCGTGGGGACGCATGGGGGAGCAGGAGAGCGCGCTCGGCGCCGTGGCCCTGAACGACAGAACGCCCGGTTGGCCCTCGGCGGCCGGTTCGTGTCGTACCCCCGTCGTAGGGTCGTTGCGTGACTCTCGCCGATGTGACCCACGCCAGCGTGCTCGCTGCCGTTCAGGAGTTCGACCGCCTCGGCCGCGGACCGTTCCTCAAGCACACCGGGTTCGGCCCTGCGAGGGCTTACTACCTGGATCACGACGGTCGGCTGTACGACTCGAAGCCGATCATCGGGTATGCCCACGGCGTAAGCACCGGCACCGCGTTCGGCCCTAAGGACTTCACCGGCGGGGACAAGACGGTTGCCCAGAGGTTAGAGACGCTCGGGTTCACGGTCGCGTTCCTACCCAACCCCGACTGGACCTGGGACGAGATCGTCCTCGCGGGCGAGCTGGTGATGGCGAACGGGCGACGGCAGCTCGAATCCGGGGATCCACGGGTCAAAGAACTTTCCGAGCTGCTTCAGAGCCCCGCCATCCACCCCGGCCGGCGGAACCCTGACTTCCGGAATCCGTCGGGAGTCGCCCGGAAGACATGGAACATCGTCAACGAGAGCAGCAACGGGAACCGACTCGACAAGGAAGTCTTCGACGCCTTCCAGGCGAACCCCGCCGAGATGCTCGCGATGGCCTCTCGTATCCGGGAGCTGCTGCGGGCCGGCGACGCTGCTGGTGCCATCGTCGATGTCCCTGATCCCGACCTTGACGACTTCTCTGCTCCGGAGGGCGGCCTAGCGCTACGCGCTCACCTTCGGCGGGAGCGTGACCCCAAACTCCGCCGCAAGAAAATCGCGGATGCCAGGCACCGAGGCATGCCGATCGCCTGCGAAGCCTGTGGCTTCGACTTCGGTCGTGCGTACGGGCCTCGCGGTCAGGATTACATCGAGTGCCATCACCGCACGCCCTTACACGTCACCGGTGAGACGAACACCCGGCTGAGTGACCTCGCGTTGATCTGTTCCAACTGCCATCGAATGGTGCACCGCGCACGCCCGTGGCTGACGATCGAGGCGTTGCAGGACCTTGTCGTCGCACAGAGGTCGGCCGGCTGAGCGGCCACACGCTTTCCAAGTCTGTTGACCATCGTCCGACGCCAACCGATACCGTCCCTGACCTGCGGAAGTCCTCTATCGGCGGACAAGATCGAACGGCATCGGTCGGCAACGAATGAGACCATAATTGAGACCGAACGCGCCGC
>NZ_QHHV01000398.1:0-1681 GCF_003947245.1 Actinoplanes sp. ATCC 53533
TGTTGCCGCCGATCCGGAACGGCCGTCCGAGTTGATCGACGATGCGTTCGGCGGCGGCGGTCGCAGTCGTGATTCCGCTGACGTCCAGCAGGATCACGACGAACTCGTCGCCGCCGAGGCGGGCTACCACGTCGCGATCGCGGATAGCCGCCCGGATCCGTTCGGCGACGCGGATGAGCAACTCGTCACCGGCAGGGTGGCCGAGACTGTCGTTGATCATTTTGAACCCGTCGAGGTCGATGAACAACACGGCGACCTCGTTGCCGATCAGTCTGCACTCGTCGAGCGCGGCGTGGAGCAACTCGACGAGTGCGGCGCGGTTCGGCAGGCCGGTGAGCGTGTCGTGGCGGGCCTGGCGGCTCAGCACGTCGTGCAGTGTGCGCATCTCGTCAGACGAGACCTCGATCGAGCGTTCCAGCGTGTATCGGTCGGCCTCCGACTCGTGGTAGGACGCGCTCACCCGTTCCAGTAACCGGGCCCACCCGGCCGAGTCTGGTGGCGTGTCCGGGGCCAGCCCGAGGCGGCGGAGCTGTCGCTCAAGGGTTCGGTGCCGGGTAGGGCCGCTACTCATCGACGCCAATGTCCTCGTCGCTGGCCTCCCAGAACGACGCGAGCGTCATCGTCTGGTTGTGCAGGTCGCAGGTGCCGGTCACGATCGGTGCGATTTCGCCGTACGAGTAGAAGCCCACGAGGTGGCTCTGCGGCGGAAGGCCAGACAGGGTGGCCTCGAGTTCGTCCTCGGTACGCCCGCCGAGAATCAGCCGTCTCCCCACGCAGCTGACCGCTACGGTAAGCGCCCCGGGCGGCAGGTTCGTCGCGGCCTGCGCGGCAGCTTCGGAGGCACCGTCGATCAGGCGGTCCAGGCTGGCCCGCATGAGCTGGACGGTGGACCCGGTCGGCACGTCACCTGCGAAGATCATACTTTGGGCGCTCTCGTCGACGGCGAGGATCGTGCGCACGAGCCTGCGCTCCGGTGAACCGGGAGCCCAGACGGCGAGAGGGAACAGCAACGCGGTCGCCGGGAGCCCGGCCGCCCGCTCGCCCAGGTATCTTTTGTACAGTTCGAGGGCGGGCTGCCCGTCCACCTCGAACAGGACGTTTCCCTCCGACCGGGTGACGAGACGTTTGGGCCCGAAGATATCCCAGCCGCCACGTGAACCAGTCGTGACCCGGATGTGTGGCCCGGCGAAGCCGACCGCGCTGACGTGGCCGCTGCGCGGCTCGCCGTCGACGAGGACCCAGGTGCGTTCAAAGCGGTCGCCGTCTCCGGCGAGACCTCCGGCAATGATCACGTCGGAGCCGGCACCGTCGGCCAGGCCCGCCACCAGCGGACTGCCGTTGACCCGGAGGCCATCGGAGACCACGAAGACAGCCCGGAGGTCGGGCTCCTGGGCAGCGAGCCGTTTCGCGACGGAGAAACCGACGTCATACGATTCGCAGGCATCGGTCACTTGCTCGCTGACGCGGCTGATCCGGGTGTGCTCGAACCGCACCACCGACACCACCAGCGAGCCTTCGGACACCGTATCGCCCATGATCTCGCCAGCGCTGGAGCACCCGATGATGATGGAGGACGGAAACGCCGCGCAGAGTTCCCGGATCGGAGTCGGGTCATCGGCGAGCAGCCTGCTGCCGAAGGCCAGCACCAGGGTCTTCTCGCTGTCGAACGGCAAGAACGGGT
>NZ_QHHV01000399.1:0-2377 GCF_003947245.1 Actinoplanes sp. ATCC 53533
CTCGCTGATCGACGGCATCAACCGGGCCACCGACGTGCTCATCGGTGGCAAGGTCGCCGTGGTCTTCGGCTATGGCGATGTCGGCAAGGGCTGCGCCGAGTCGTTGCGTGGCCAGGGCGCCCGGGTCGTCGTCGCCGAGGTCGATCCGATCTGCGCGCTGCAGGCCGCGATGGACGGCTATCAGGTCGCCACCATGGACGACGTGGTCGGAACCGCCGACATCTTCATCACCGCGACCGGCTGCTTCGACGTCATCACCAGCGAGCACATGGCCCGGATGAAGCATCAGGCCATCGTCGGCAACATCGGCCACTTCGACAACGAGATCGACATGGCCGGCCTGGCCCGGCGCGCGGACGTGCGGCGGATCAATGTCAAGCCGCAGGTCGACGAGTGGAGGTTCGCCGACGGCCACTCCGTGATCGTGCTTTCCGAGGGCCGGCTGCTGAACCTCGGCAACGCGACCGGGCACCCGTCGTTCGTGATGAGCAACAGCTTCTCGAACCAGACGATCGCCCAGATCGAGCTGTTCACCAAGACCGACGAGTATCCCGTCGGTGTCTACGTGCTGCCCAAACACCTGGACGAGAAGGTCGCCCGGCTGCACCTGGGCGCGCTCGGGGTCAAGCTCACCGAGCTGAGCAAGGAGCAGGCGTCGTATCTGGGCGTCGCGGTCGAGGGCCCGTACAAGCCGGACCACTACCGGTACTGATGCCCGCCACCGCCGGTTCGCGTGGAAAAGCGAACCGGCGGTTGCCGCCACCGGTCCGCTTCCCTGTCTGCTGGCCGCCCCCGCAGGCGGCCCGCAGGTAGCCGCAGGGGCCCCGCGGCCTGGTGCGTGGCCTCCCGCCCGGCGACCCGCACCAAAGTCTTCCTTCCCTCTCATTACGACACGCTCTGGGCTCAACTGCAAGTGCAGAAAGTGTCGTGCAAGTTGCAGTGGGTCACCGGTACGGTGGGTCGCGTGGCGAGGTCGACGTCGATGGCCGCGCGCCGCGCGCTCGGCGACGAGCTGCGCCGGCTGCGCGGTGAACGCCGGGGTGCCGAGGTCGCGGCCCTGATGGGCTGGTCGGAGTCCAAGCTGAGCCGCATCGAGACGGCCCGGACCGGGATCCGCGAGGCCGACCTGGAGCGCCTGGCCCTGCTCTACGCGTGTACGCAGGGCGAGCAGTCCCGGCTGGCCGAGCTGGCACGCCGCGGGCGGGTCCGGGTGTGGTGGGCGCCGTACCGGTCGTGGGTGGCCGAGCCCTACGACGAGTACGTGGCGTTCGAGGCCGAGGCCGTCGTCATGTCCGAGTGGGAGGCCCAGGTGGTGCCGGGTCTGCTGCAGACGGACGAGTACGCGCACGCCGTCATCGAGGTGGGCGCCGATGTCCGGGACCCGGAGGTGGCCCAGCGCCGGATCGCCCTGCGGATGGCGCGCCAGAGCGTGCTGACCCGCGACCCGCCGCCCCGGCTCTGCGTGGTCATCGACGAGGCCGTGCTGTACAGAGAGGTCGGTGGCCGGGCCGTCCTGCGGCGACAGTTGCAGCGGCTCCTCGACGCCAGTTGGCGGCCCGGGGTCGAACTGCTGGTGGTGCCCTTCTCCGCCGGCTCGCACGCGGCCCTCACCGAGGCGTTCGTGATCTTCGAGTTTGCCGGGCATCAGCGGCCCCCGGTGGTGCACAGTGAAGATCTGATCGGCGGGCAGTTGCGCACCAAACCCGCTGACGTTCAGGTCTACCGGGATGCCTTCGCCGACCTGCGGTCCCGGGCACTCGATGTCGCACAAACCCGCGAACTCGTCGCCCGAACAGGTGACCGCCTCCGGTAGGTGCCTGCGCGTTGTAGCAGCGATATTCACCTCCTGAAAGGCATGACATTGCAGAAGAATGCTCTGACCTGGCGAAAGAGCACCCGTAGCGGTGCTGCCGGGCACTGTGTCGAAGTCGCCTCGGCCACCGCCGCGGTGTTCGTCCGCGACTCCAAGGACATCGCCGGGCCGGTTCTGGAGTTCGGGACCCGGGACTGGGCCGAGTTCCTCACCGGCGTTCGGGGCGGCGAATTCGACCACGCCCGCTGATCGGCCGACAGGGCGGTCTTCGGACCCGGAGATCGCCCTGTGACCTGCGAGATAGCTTCGTGGCTTGACTGAGATGCCTCGCTCGTGGCTAAGGTGTGCCAAGCCTTACTTAGGGATGCCTTAGCGACGGAGTGCCATGCTCGCCACCTACCTCATCGGCCTGCGTGAGGGGCTGGAGGCCACCCTGGTGGTCAGCATCCTCATCGCGTTTCTGGTGAAGGCCGACCGCAGGGACCGACTCGTTCAGGTCTGGTCCGGCGTCGGGCTCGCCGTGGCGCTGTCGGTCTTCTTCGGCTGGCTGCTCAGCTACACCTC